>JAJZEQ010000173.1 GCA_021851345.1 Pseudomonadota bacterium | reverse complement strand
GATGAGACCGTCAAGATTTGCGGTGCCGATCAGGACTTCCAACGCCGCGATATGTTCGACGCCATCGCGTCTGGCAATTTTCCGAGTGGGAATTTTCGGTTCAACTTTTCACGCCTGGGTTCGGCCAATTTTCATCAAATCCCGATCAATGCACCCAAGTGTCCTTTTGACAATCAGCAACAGGACGGACACATGCAGATGACGCAACCGATGGGCCGTGTTGCCTATGAACCCAATACCTTGTCCGATAGTTCGCCACGCGAAACGCCCAAGAGCTTTCATAGCGCTGAGGTCACTGAAACTGGCGAAAAGAGTCGCATCCGTGCCGGGAGTTTCGCCGACCACTACAATCAGGCACGACAGTTCTATCTCAGCCAATCCGCGTATGAACAGGCGCATATCGCCTCGGCGTTAGTGTTCGAGCTTTCCAAGGTAGATCATCCGCACATACGTGAGGCGATGGTCGGTCACCTGCGACATATCAAAGAAGATCTCGCCGTTCCATTAGCTAGGTGTCGTTAAAAATGTTGCGCCACACCCTAGCATGGTTAATCTACATCGTGGCTTTTCTGGTCTTGGCCATTATTCTATTGGCCTTTTTCTTTGACTGGGACTGGTTGCGCCATCCCATCGAGCATGAAGTGACCGAAAAAACCGGGCGCACACTGGCTATCAACGGAAACCTCAATGTCGAACTGGGTTGGCCGCTCACCAAAATTCAAGTTGCTGGTGTCACCTTTGCCAATCCGGCCTGGGCCAAACAGCCACTGATGTTTACAATCAGGCGTATGGAAGTGGACATCAACCTACCGCAAGTGTTCAAGGGCTATTTCGGGGTATCTACAGTCAAACTGGAACAGCCGCAAGTATTTCTCGAACAAAGCCTGGACGGACGAAAGAATTGGTTACTGGATCGCAATCAAAAAGATGAAAATGCCCAGGTTAAAATTGATCGCGTCGTGCTGGATAACGGTTATATCAGTTACATCGAACCCATATCCAATACTCACATTCAAGCGACCCTTTCCACGCGTCAAACCACATCACATGGCGTTACGTCAGCTGACATTGTATTTGCGGCGCAAGGCGTCTACAAGGGCTTGCCCTTAATGGCCAGCGGCAGTGGTGGCACAGTTCTCGCACTGAGTGATGAAACCACACCCTATCCGCTCAATATCAAAGCGACTCTTGGCCAGACCCGGCTCCAGGCTGCGGGTGCGGTTACCAGTTTGACCCGCTTTAGCACTATTGACTTGAACATGACGCTGAGCGGCCCCAGCCTTGATCAACTGTATCCTCTGATAGGCATTGCTCTGCCACGCACGCCGGTCTATTTAACCCAGGGACGCCTGTTGCACCATGCACTGCAATGGCGTTATGAAAAATTCACCGGGCGCATTGGTGACAGTGACATCGCTGGCGACATGCAAGTCGACAGTGGCGAGAAACGCCCATTTTTGCGGGGAAATTTGGCTTTTCAGTTGCTGAATCTGGAAGACCTGGAATCCCCGGTAGGTATGCGCAATCAAAATAAAGGGAAGGCCTTGACGCCTAAACCGGTTAATCTGGCGCAACCGACTACGCCCGCCCAATCTGTCACCGCCACGAATAAACGCAACGTACTGCCTGACTTGCCTTTCCGTACCGAACGCTGGAATAGTGTCGATGCCGATGTAAAAATTTTGGCAAAACGCATCCAACGCGCACGCGCGTTACCTATTAAAAACCTGGAAACGCGCCTGCAAATGAGTAATTCCGTATTGACCCTCGACCCACTGAAGTTTGGTGTCGCGGGTGGGACGCTTGCAGGTTTCATTATGCTCGATGGTCAGCACGATCCAATTCGAGCCAAATTAAATATCCGTGCACGAAGAATTCTGCTCAACCAATTATTTCCAACCATCGAGTTAACCAAAACCAGTATCGGTCAGCTAAACGGTGACTTTAACCTCACTGGCACGGGTAATGCAGTCAACCAAATGCTCGCCAGCGCCGACGGCAAGGTCATATTGCTTGTAGACGGCGGCAAAATCAGCAAACTGATGATGGAGACAATTGGTCTGCACCTGTGGGAGATGTTACAACTAAAAGTTACGGGCGACAAAGTCATCGAATTGAATTGTGCTGTCACTGATTTCGATGTCAAGCAAGGAATCATGAAAACCAAGGTAATGGTACTGGATACCCCGGTCACCACAATCATTGGCAGCGGCGATATTAATATGGCCCAAGAAACCCTGAATCTCGATTTGCAACCGCATACCAAAGTTTTCAGCCCATTGGCGTTACATAGCCCAATCTACATCCGCGGAAAATTCTCCGAACCTGAGGTATCGCTCGATAAAACCAAACTGGTATTGCGCAGTACGGGCGCGCTTATTCTGGGTGTGATCAACCCTTTCCTGGCAATCATTCCTTTAGTTGACACCGGGCCAGGAAAAAACAGTGAATGCGGGCGTTTGATTTATGAGGCAAAACACTGAGCCTTCCCTCCGAGATTTCACTTCACCAAGTCCTGGGGCGGCATTATTGAACCAGCGGATGTATGAGACGGTACTTTTCTGGTTGCCGGGCATACAGCGCTGCTTGAGCGCATCCAGAACAAATTCCGTCCTCATGTGGCGACTGACCCGCCAACCCACAATGAACCGCGAGAAGACATCCACAATGAATGCAACATACGCAAATCCCTGCCAGGTCGAGACGAAGGTGAAATCCGCCACCCACAGTTGGTTCGGGCAATCCGCGGTGAAATCCCGCTTGACCAGGTCATGAGGATTGGCGGCAGCCGGATCAGGGAATGTGGTCTTGATCTTCTTACCCCGTATGACACCCTGCAATCCCTGTTCCTGCATGAGCCGTTCCACCGTGCAGCGAGCCACAGGAATGCCTTCCCGGTTCATCTGGCGCCCAGACCTTGTCTCGGCACCATAGACCTTCCGGTTGGCCTTCCAGACACGCTGAATGTCCTGTTTAAGCCGCTCGTCCCGCTTATCCCGGCTGGATCGCAGCTCAGGATTGCGGTTACGGGCCGCATGTCGCCTATAGGCTGAGGGGGCAACCTGCAGAACCTTGCAGATCGGCTTGACCCCAAAGCGTTCAAGGTGTTCGTCAATAAACAACCAGGTTACTTCAAACGGCGGTCGAGCTCCGCCTGGGCGAAAAAAGCGCTGGCCAGCTTGAGAATCTCGTTGGCTCGCCTGAGCTCACGGTTCTCGCGTTCCAGCTCTTTGACACGAATCTCGGCAGCCGTGGCATCGGGACCTGCCTTGACTTCTGCCTTGCGGATCCAGTGGCTGAGCGTTTGGGGTGTACAACCGATCTTCCCAGCTACAGATTCGATGGCGGCCCATTGGGAATCGTGCTGCTCACGCTGCTCGTACACCATGCGTATCGCACGCTCCCGGAGTTCGGGGGAATACTTGGGTTGTGTCTTCATAGTGGCTCCATTCTCTCAGATATTGGAGCCTCCTCAAAACCCGGGGCGATTCAGTAACCCGTTGCGCCATAAACATGAACCATCGGTGCTATGTTTCATTGCAGGCCTGCATAATAATGGAACGCACAATCTCAGGCTGGTCGAAATGCACCATATGACCAGCATCAGGAACCAGCGTTACCGCAGCCTTCGGGGCGGCAATGGCTACCGGCAATCGTTGCACGATTTCTACTGAAATTAAAGGGTCTTGCTCGCCGAATACATAATGGACGGGAACATTCAATCGCGGCGGATTGGAAATCATGTTCAACGAAACCAATTGCGGCAGCAGTTGGTTCTGGATCAGATTCATGTTGCGCATGGCGCTTGCCGTACCCAGCAATCCATAAGTGTGTATCAGGTTAAACAGCGTCTCCTTTAACAGGTCGCCGAATTTCCTGCCGTGCTCGATAGCGCCCAGGTCGGACAGGATGCGGGCGCGCAGTCGGAACGCAGCCGCATCCGTGTAAGGCGGCTCGCCGAGTTTCATCAGTTTTTCGTTTAATCGTTTGTCATTTGCATTGACGCTATGCGTTTGCATGAAGAAGGCAGCGGAAGCATCGCTGCTGGCGGTATGCGCATCCGGGGAAATGGCGACGATTGCTTTTACATCGCGCTCATGTTCTGCTGCCTGCAAGGAAAAGGTTGCCCCCAGCGAAATACCGAACACGATGGTCGCTTGCCCGGTTTCTTTTTTCAGCCAGTGCAGCACCTCGCGCAAATCGTCCACCTGCTGTTGCAGCGTAACGTTCGCCGCATCGTTTCGGGAAACATTACCGCAGCCGCGTTGCTCCCAATAACAAACCCGAAAATCTTTTTCCAGATTCAAACGACGCTGAAATTTTCCCGCTTCATGCAGCAAGGGGAAACCTAGCCCTGCCTGTACGATCAGCAATGGAGGCAGTCCGCTACCCTCGGCGATCATGCGCACCCGCTGAGTGGCACCGTTGATTTTCGGCTCGAATGTTTTATCGAAAATCATGGTCGACTTTCTCATTTCTGATGCCCCAGTCGCACCTCGATCTGAGGATGTGCAGCGACCAGATTTTTCAGGCGTTTCAGATTAAGCAGATTGCGTGCGTTGTCATCGGTGAAATCACCCGGTTCCACTGTATGCTCCCAGCCCCAGCGAGTGTGACAGGTGTCACCGGTGAGCAGTACCGGGCCGTGCGTTGTACGAACCAAGAAGGCTACGCTGCCCGGCGTATGTCCGGGCACACTTATGGCGAACACCGAACCGTCTTCAAACACATCTACGATGCCTTCAAACTTGTTTTGCGGATCGGGCTGGAATCGCCATTCCTGCAGCGGCGGCCTGCCTTCCAATAGTTGGTCAGTGGTATCGTGTGTGAACATATTCTTGAAACTTCGTGTCGATGATTCCGTTGCGCCGATATACATCGGCACCTCACCGGGAATGTCCGGCAAGCCGGAAATGTGATCCAGGTGCAGATGGGTAAAAAAAACTCCGGATAATTTTCCATCCATGCCTTGCAATATCTCGGCGGTACTTTTGTCAGTATGTATCTTTTCGATGTGCATCACCCTCTGGATCAGCCAATTCATGCCATATCTGCCGGGATCACCCAACAGTTTTTTTGACACGCCGGTATCCACCAGAAAGTTGCCGAACCTGGGGTGTTTCAAAACATGGGCATATATCTGTATCGGCTCATCCCGATCTTTCAGCCCAGTTTCAATGGCCGCCGGGCTGTTCAGGTTCAACAAGCCCGCCAGTGGCACCGACCAGTCTGCGCTGCTGATAGTTTCCAATTGGATAGGCCCGGGCTGGTCTATCAAGCGTTCCATTTCGGCGCTGCTGGAAGGCTTGCCAAGCGCGGGCTTACCAATGGGGTGGCTGGTTGCGGAACAGCCTTGCAACAACAGCACACAGCAGAAAGTAAATAACAAGTATTGGTTTTTCATCTTTCCATCCAAATTTTATCTGCACGCACATATACTCACACATTCAAATATCAATCAGCAATTGGCTAAATTCGGATGAGGTCATCCGTTATTACATAGGCCGTTTTCACTTTGGACATAGCGATGAATTTGAGATGGGATGATCTGAAACTGTTTTTGGCGGTACATGAACACGGCAGCCTGAGCGGCGCGGCGCGCGCACTGAAACTGGGCCAGCCGACATTGAGCCGTCGCATCGCCGAGTTGGAAGAGGTGGTGGGAGAGGCGCTGTTCGAGCGGAAAAGCCAGGGAGCCAGCCTCACCGCTGCTGGGCAGAAATTATTGCCTGCCGCGCAGAGCATGGCTGAATGGGCGAACGAGGCTGAAATCAGCGTCAAGAAGCAAACTCATCTGCCGGAAGGCAAAGTGCGCATTGCAGCACCGCCCGGCATAGCCTATGAAGTGGTGGTTCCGCTGGCCGCCAAGATACGCAAACAATATCCGCAGATACAAATTGAAGTGTTGTCCGGCGTAGAAATTTTAAACCTCGGACGCGGCGAGGCGGACTTATCGTTGCGCACACAAAAGCCCGGCGATGCCGACCTGGTGTGCATGGACGAAGTTTCCAGCGCTATGCGCGTGTATGTCAGCAAGTCCTATGGCGCCAAACTCTCGCCGCATCCGAGCATGGCCGATCTAGACTGGATATGCTGGTCGACCTCCTACGACGGATTTCGTACCGAACAGGAATTACGCGCGTTGATCCCCAACTTCAAACCGGCTTTCACCTCAGACGATTTCATCGTGCAGATGGCCGCCTGCAAGGCAGGCTTGGGTGCGATGATCTTGCCGCAAGCCATGCATCGTTATGCTGGCTTGGGAGAATTGAATGCA
>JAJZEQ010000086.1 GCA_021851345.1 Pseudomonadota bacterium | reverse complement strand
GGGGTGATCCTGGAAGCCAACGTGGTGATCTCGATGGGTGTGTTCATCGGGCAAAGCACCAAGATTTATGACCGTGAAACGGGCGAGATCAGCTACGGACGGGTACCGTCCGGCTCGGTGGTCGTCAACGGCAGCCTGCCTTCCAAGGATGGCAGCCACAGCTTGTATTGTGCGGTGATCGTGAAAAAAGTGGATGCCAAGACCTTGTCCAAGGTGGGTATCAACGAATTGCTGCGCGGAATATGATCTGTTTCTGTTCGTACGCGCCAGGACTTTTGCACCTCAAGAAATCGTAGCGAGCAAGCCCGAGTGCAAGGAGCCGCGCATAACCAGCGACTTGCCCGCTTGCGGGCTTAGTCGAATGGCTAGGAGTTTCATCAGTGAATGACGAGACATACCTGATAGGTAGACGCACCCGCAAGGGGCAGGCCGTACGGTACCCGTCGCTAAAGCGACGACCGCTACGCTCAGGATTGAACGAGCACGCGACGCAGCAATCGGGCTGCACAGTAGATTAATTGAGGTGACCAAATGATCATTACACCGTTATTGCAGCTTGCCGCCAGCAAACAGGCTTCCGACCTGTTCTTCTCTGTCGGTGCACCGGTCAACATCAAGATCGAAGGCATCACGATGCCGGTCAACGCGCAGATTTTGGACGGGGAAGTCGTCAAGCGCATCGCGTATGAGATGTTGTCTGCGAAGCAGATCGCGGAATTTGAAACCCGGATGGAATTGAATTTTTCATTCAATGCCTCCGGCATCGGCACCTTCCGCATCAACGTTTTTCGCCAGCGCGGCGACGTGGCCATCGTGGCCCGCTATATCAAAGCCAGGATAGGAAGCTCCGAGGAATTAAACCTTCCCGATATCCTTAAAGACCTGATCATGGAAAAGCGCGGACTGGTGCTGGTGGTCGGCGCTACCGGCTCGGGAAAATCCACGACGCTCGCCTCCATGATAGAGCATCGCAGCAATACCACCGGCGGCCACATCCTGACGATAGAAGAGCCCATCGAATATATTTTCAGGCACGGCAAATCCATCGTGAACCAGCGTGAAATCGGCGCGGACACGCTCTCATACGAAAATGCCCTGTCCAGCGGCATGCGCGAAGCCCCCGATGTGCTGATGATAGGCGAAGTGCGCGAGCGCGAAACACTCAAGCACGCGCTGATCTTCGCCCAGACCGGGCATTTGTGCCTGGCTACCCTACATGCCAACAACAGCTACCATGCATTGAACCGTATCGTGAATTTTTTCCCCTATGAGTCGCGCAGGGGTGTTCTGGCCGATCTGTCGATGTGCCTGCGCGCGGTGATCTCGCAACGCCTGGTGCGCAACGTGCAAGGCAAACAGGTTCCCGCCGTGGAGATTCTGCTGAACACCGCATTGATAGCGGATCAGATCAAGAACGACGAGCTCGACAAGATACGCGAGTCTATCGAAAAGAGCGTGTCCACCGGTTCGCAAACCTTCGAACAGGCTCTCTACAAGCTGCTGAAGAAGGGGCAGATCACAAAGGAAGAAGCGCTGCGCAACGCCGATTCTGCGAGCAACCTGTCTTCCCTTGTGGATTTTTCGGAACGCACCAACACCCAGAAGGTTCCGGTATTTTCCCCCGCTGGCGGCAAGGGCGGCGATCTGAGCAGTATCAAACTTAACCTGAACGATCCAAAATGAAGTTGTATGGCATTCCAAACTGCAGCACAGTAAAGAAGGCCCGCGACTGGCTGGCCGGTCAGGGCATCGCGGTCGAATTTCACGATTTCAAGAAACACGGGCTGGATCAAGCAACCGCGCAAGCCTGGCTGGAACAGGCCGACTGGACCACGCTGGTCAATCGCGGCGGCCTGACCTGGAGAGGTTTGCCGGAACAGCGCAAACAGGAAATCCGGGATGCCGCTGCTGCACTCGCCCTGATGCTGGAAAAAACCAGCGTGATCAAGCGCCCCTTGCTGGAACAGGACGGCAAGCTGCTGCACGTCGGTTTCGACGCCGCGGCCTACTCAAAAATTTTCAACCCAACCCGATAAAACTCAAACATGCCAGACACACTAGAACTCGCCAAGGCGCTTATCGCCCGCCGCTCGCTCACGCCGGACGATGCGGGCTGCCAGGACATATTGATCGAACGCCTGGAGAAGCTCGGTTTCGGGATAGAGCGCATGCGTTTCGGCAGCGTGGATAATCTCTGGGCAAGGCGCGGCACAACCGGTCCCGTCGTGGTGTTTGCCGGGCATACCGATGTGGTGCCCAGCGGCCCGCAGGCATCATGGTTCAGTCCGCCGTTCGAGCCGACGATACGCGACGGCATGCTGTACGGGCGCGGTGCGGCAGACATGAAGACCTCGATCGCGGCCTTCATCACCGCGATCGAAGCGTTTCTCGAGCAGCATCCGAAACACGACGGTTCGATCGCCTTGCTGATCACCTCCGACGAAGAGGGAGTGGCGGTGGATGGCACGGTGCGTGTCGTGGAAGCGCTGCAGGCGCGCGGCGAAACGATAGACTATTGCATCGTCGGCGAACCCACCTCGAACAAGAAAGTTGGCGACATGATCAAGAACGGGCGGCGCGGTTCGCTGTCCGGCACACTGATCGTCAAGGGCATCCAGGGCCACATCGCCTATCCGCACCTGGTGAAGAATCCGATCCACATGGCGGCGCCGGCGATCGCCGAACTCGCCGCCACCACCTGGGACAACGGCAACGAATATTTTCCGCCGACCTCGTGGCAGATCTCCAACATGAATGGCGGCACCGGCGCGACCAATGTCGTTCCCGGCACGGTCGAGATATGGTTCAACTTCCGCTTCTCCACCGCCAGCACAGAGCAGGGTTTGAAGGACAAGGTCCACGCAATACTCGACAGGCACGGCCTGAGCTACGACCTGAAGTGGGAACTGTCCGGCAAGCCTTATCTCACCGCCAAGGGCAGCCTGGTCGCCGCGATCAGCAAGGCCATCGAACAAAGCTATGGCATCACGCCGGAACTTTCCACCAGCGGCGGCACGTCGGACGGACGCTTCATCGCCGACATCTGCCCCCAGGTGATCGAATTCGGGCCGCTAAACGCGACGATACACAAGCTCAACGAATGCGTAGGCGTGGCCGACATCGAGCCGCTCAAGCTGACTTACCAGCGCACGCTGGAAAATCTGCTTTGCAAATGAGCAACTATTTTTCAGAGGCCGTCCATAACCTGCATACCGTGCGCGACATTCTGCGTTTCACGGTGAGCCGCTTCAACCAGGCCCGGCTGTTTTTCGGGCACGGCAGCGATGACGCCTACGACGAAGCCGTTTACCTGATTCTGCATACCCTGCATCTGCCGCTGGACCGTCTGGAGCCGTTTCTCGATGCGCGCCTGACCGACAGCGAACGCGCCGAGGTGTTGGGCATCATTCAACAGCGCGTCGAAAAACGCATCCCTGCCGCCTACCTGACCCATCAGGCGCTGCTGGGGGATTTCAGCTTTTACGTCGACGAGCGGGTCATCGTGCCGCGCTCGTTCATCGCCGAATTGCTGCTGGAACAGCTCAGTCCGTGGATAGCCGAACCGGAATCGGTAAACAACGTCCTGGATATGTGCACCGGCAGCGGCTGCCTCGCCATTCTTGCCGCGCATGCCTTCCCCTGTGCACTCGTGGACGCCGCAGATTTGTCGCCAGCCGCGCTGGCCGTCGCCGAACGCAACGTCGCCGACTACCGGTTGCAGGACCGTGTGAGCCTGATCGAAACAGATCTGTTCGCCGGACTCGGTGGCAAACGGTACGACCTGATCATCAGCAACCCGCCCTATGTCGACGCGGAATCTGTCGCCGCGCTGCCGCAGGAATACCTGCATGAACCCGCACTGGCGCTGGGCAGCGGGCATGACGGACTGGATGCGACGCGCATCATCCTCGGGCACGCCGCGCAGCATCTCAGCGAAAACGGCGTGCTGATCGTAGAGATCGGCCACAACCGCGACGCACTTGAAGCCTCCTATCCTGACCTGCCGTTCACCTGGCTGGACGTGTCAGCGGGTGACCAGTTCGTGTTCATGCTGCACCGCAACGATTTACTTTAATTCGAAGCACCTGGAAATTCAGAATTTCGGGATGAAGCGCAAGGAGCCGCGCAGTGAATGACGAGGCATACCGCAAAGGTAGGCGAGAAATGAGCGAGCACGCGACGCCACGATTCGCCCGAAGTGGTTTAAGCAGGCAATCCGCAAAGCGGATGCTCGCAAAAATGGATTTATAAATGTCGGTCGATCATTACGAGAATTTCCCGGTAGCCTCTATCCTCATGCCCAGGCGGCTGCGCAAGCCGGTCGCGGCGATCTATCATTTCGCCCGTGCGGCGGACGACATCGCCGATGAAGGCGACCTGCCCGACGAACAACGCCTGAGGCAACTCGATGAATTCCGTGCGGAACTGACACTCATCACAAACAATGAAACTCCGCTCACTCCGCTGTTCCGGAATCTCGCCGCAGAAGTCCACCGGCATGCGCTGCCCATGCAGCCGCTTTACGATCTGCTCGATGCATTCTCCCAGGACGTCGTTAAAAAGCGCTACAGCGATTTCCCCGACCTCCTCGATTATTGCCGCCGTTCGGCCAACCCGGTCGGCAACCTGCTATTACACCTGTATGAAGAAGCCACGCCGGTCAATATCGCCTACTCGGACGCGATCTGCACCAGCTTGCAGATCATCAACTTCTGGCAGGATGTCGCAAAGGACTATGCAATCGGGCGCATCTACCTGCCGCTGGATGAACTCGCGCAACACGGCGTGAGCGAAGAGCAGATCGCACAGGGCATCACCAACGACGCATGGCGAAACCTGATGAAATTCCAGGTGGACAGGGCGCGTGCGATGATGATCTCGGGAAAGCCGTTGGGCAGCATACTCACCGGACGCATCGGGCTGGAAATGCGCATGATTATCGCGGGAGGATTGCGCATACTCGCCAAACTGGAACGCGCGCAATACGACATGTTCCGCCGCCGCCCGGTGTTGAAGCCGCATGACTGGGTTATCATGCTGGCCAAGAGTGCCCCGTACTAAACTATCAACATTGACATGACACCCGACCAATACTGCGAAGACAAGGCCCGACAAAGCGGCTCCAGTTTCTACTACAGTTTCCGCTTCCTGCCCAAAGACAAGCGTCGCGCCATCACCGCGCTTTATGCCTTCTGCCGCGAAGTCGACGACGTCGTGGACGAATGCTCGGATGAGCAAGTGGCACGCACCACGCTCAACTGGTGGCGCTCACAGGTGGCGGAAATTTACGGTGGAAAACCCCAGCACCCGGTCGCGCAGGCGCTGGTTCCTGTGGTGAAGCAATTCAACCTGTCCCAGGAACACCTGCTCGAGATCATCGACGGCATGGAGATGGATCTGGACCAGCCGCGCTATGCCGATTTCAAATCGCTGCAACTGTATTGTTACCGGGTCGCCTCGGTGGTCGGCCTGCTCTCCGCGGAGATATTCGGCTACACGGACCGCAAGACACTCAAGTACGCGCACGACCTCGGTATCGCCTTCCAGCTCACCAACATCATCCGCGACGTCGGCGAAGACGCGCGGCGCAACCGCATCTATCTGCCGATGGACGAGATGCAGCAATTCGGCGTCACGGCGGCAGAGATTCTGAATGCAAAAGAAAGCGAAAATTTCCAGAAGCTGATGGCGTTCCAGATCGGGCGCGCGCAACACTACTATAAACAGGCGACAGATCAACTCCCCGCAGTGGACCGCAAATCGCAGCTCACCGGCCTGATCATGGCCGCGATCTACCAGGCAACACTGAAAGAAGTCGTCGCCAGCGGCTGCCATGTGCTGAAGGAAAAGGTTACGCTCGGCACCGGCTACAAACTCTGGCTGGCAATCAAGACGTGGCTCAAGAACTGAAGGTCGCAGTGATAGGCGGCGGCTACGCCGGCATGGCCGCCGCAGCGGCGCTGGCCGATTGCAATATCCCGGTCTCGGTATTCGAAAGCGCCCAGCAACTCGGCGGACGCGCTCGCGGCGTCAGTTACAACGGCACCCCGTTGGACAACGGCCAGCACCTGCTGCTCGGCTGCTATGTCCAGACCCTGAACCTGATTGAGAAGGTTGGCGGCAATATCGAACAGGATTTCCTGCGACTGCCGCTGCAACTCGATCTGCACGGTGAATTCTCGCTCAAGGCGCCGCGTCTGCCCGCCCCGCTCCATTTGCTGGTCGCGCTGCTGACCGCACAAGGCCTGACAATAGTCGAACGCCTGAATGCAGCACGCTTCATGCGCGCGCTGCGC
>JAJZEQ010000092.1 GCA_021851345.1 Pseudomonadota bacterium | reverse complement strand
AGGCTATCTCGCTGCCGTCGGCAAGGCGAACCAGATATTGGCGGCCGAATGCGGCGACTACCTGCCCCAATTCCACTTCATCGGCGATACCGCGTTGGCTGCCTCGTTCGCTTCTTGTCGTGCTGTTTGCACTGTAGCTTCCGCCGCCCTTTGCGGGCTTAACCTCGCTTGCGAGGTTAGCGTGCGCTGAAACTGCGTTTTCTTCGGCGCTCACTCGTTGCCGCCTTGTCTCACCTTCGAATTGAAATTGGGCGTGAGCATCAAAGCTTGAAAAGCGCGTTTACTTTTGCAGCGCAGATGAAGTCGTTTTCGGACAGGCCGTGGATGGAATGGGTGCTGTATTCAACCTGGCATTTGTTATAGGAAACGGCCAGATCCGGGTGGTGGTCCTCGCTGTGCGACAGCCATGCGACCGCATTGACGAACGCAATGGTTTCGTAGTAATTCTTGAAGCGGTAGGTCCGGTTGATAAGGTGATCGTAACGTTGCCAACCTTCGAGTTGCTTCATCAAACTGTCCGCCTCGGAGTTGGATAACGGAGGGGTGCCGGGTGCGCAGGGCTTGCATCGCCTGCTGGTCAGATCGCTTGTGGATTTCATGTCATGCATTGCCTTTCGTAACGGGGCGGGCCGATGCGGCTGCTGCAGTGTCCGGCGGGATAATCACCGCGAAAACCGGAGCAGCGGTCGGTTTCAGTGCCGGCTTCATAAAATTTCTCCCCTGATCAGGCTTGCAGAGCTTGCAGGTGAGAGATGCGCACCATGGCCGGCGGATGCGTGTCGTAAAATTTCGAATACAGCGGATCCGGCGTCAGTGTCGCCGCGTTGTCCTGGTAAAGCTTGACCAGCGCGTTGACCAGGTCGGCGGCATCGGTCTGCCCGGCGGCGTAGGCATCCGCCTCGAACTCATGCTTGCGCGAATAGGCCGACATGATCGGGCTGAGCAGGAAGCTGAATACCGGCAGCACCATGAAGAACAGCAGCAGCGCGAGTGCAGTCGATGGTGTATTGACGCCCAGGCCCTGATAGAACCAGGTGGTTTGCATCAGCTGGCCGAGCAGCCACAGGAATACGAGGCTCAGTGCAAAGGTCGCGGCTATGCGCTTCACCACGTGGCGGCGTTTGAAGTGACCGAGTTCGTGCGCCAGCACAGCCTCGATTTCGCTCGTGCTCAGGCGCTCCAGCAGCGTGTCGAAAAACACGATGCGCTTGGTTTTGCCGAAACCGGTGAAGTAGGCATTGCCGTGCGAGCTGCGCTTGGAGCCGTCCATCACGAACAGGCCTTGTGCGGTAAAGCCGCACTTGGCCAGCAGGGCTTCGATGCGCGATTTCATCGCTTCGTCCTGCAGCGGGGAGAATTTGTTGAACAGCGGGGCGATGAATGAGGGATAGATAAACAGGATCAGCAGATTGAACACCACCCACACCAGCCACACATACAGCCACCAGTAACTTCCCATGCGCTCCATCAGCCACAACACGCCGAACAGCAAAGGCAGGCCGAGGACGGCGCCGATCAATATGCCTTTCAGCGCGTCCAGCAGGTACAGCTTGAAGGTTATCTTGTTGAAGCCGAAGCGTGCCTCGATGACGAAGGTGCGATAAATATTGAATGGCGCTTCCAGCAAGGAATAAATCACCAGCACTGCAACGAGGGTGGCCATGCCCTGCATGATCGGCGTGCCGAACCAGCCGCCCGGTCTGGCGGAAACCATTCCGGCAATGTATTGGATGCCTCCCGCCACGGTAAACGCCAGCAGCAGGGCCGCATCAAACAGCGCTCCCAGCATGTCGAAGCGCGTTTTGGCAGACGTGTAGTCGGCCGCCTTTTGATGATCGTCCAGCCGGACTTTTTCATGGAAGGCTTCCGGCACCGCGGTTCGGTGTGCTGCAATGTGGGCCAGATGGCGTCGTGCCAGCCACAGCTTGGCCAGTGTTGTCAGAGCCAGGGCGGCGATAAAAATAAATGTGAATTGCGTAGCAGTCATGGCAGAGTCATATTCAGTGTTTGTAACAGGCGCGGTTGTGACACAATATACGCCTTACTGTTCAATTGTCGGATGCGCGAATTATGGCACAAAACCAAAACCACCTTATCTGGATAGACATGGAGATGACCGGGCTGGTCCCGGACACCGACCGGGTGATTGAAATTGCGCTGGTGATCACCGACAATAATCTGGAAACGATCGCCGAAGCGCCCGTGCTGGTGCTGCATCAGCCGGACAGCGTGCTGGATGGCATGGATGCATGGAACAAATCCACCCACGCCAAATCCGGCCTGATTGAAAAGGTAAAGGCCTCGACGCTGGATGAGGCGATGGTCGAGGAGCAGATGATCGGATTTCTCAAGGAGTATGTGCCGGTGCGCACCTCGCCGATGTGCGGCAACTCGATCTGCCAGGACAGGCGCTTCCTGGCGCGCTGGATGCCCAGGCTTGAAGATTATTTTCATTACCGCAATCTCGACGTCAGCACACTCAAGGAACTGGCCAAGCGCTGGAAGCCGGACATGGCGCAGGGGGTTAAAAAGCACGGCAAACACCAGGCCCTGGCCGACATCTATGAATCGATCGGCGAGATGAAACATTACCGTGAACATTTCATCAAACTTTGAAAGAGCGTATAACAAACTTATGCCGGTGCCGATTAAATTTTCAGCCATTCTGTTTGGGCGCCCGGGACTTTGCATAGCCGTCTGGCTGGATAGGCACACTAGGCCAACCCATCCTGTTTTAACGGCAACCGAATGGCAGGTAACAGTTGGAGGTAACCAATGACAACTCATACACCGGTTGCGCCTGACCTGGCCGACAACGATCAGGCGCGGGTGCTTGAACGGCCGGATGGCTTTTACTGGCAGGATATGCTGACTGAAAAAATGTACGGCCCTTTCCCGACCAGGATCGAAGCCGTTCAGGACATGGAAAGCCAGAACGACGACGGTTTTGAAGAGGGCGAGTCGCTGGAAGACGCGGAAGAGGAAATCGGCATCTCCACCTGGATAGACCCGGAAACCGGGGAGCCGGCGGAAGGATTGTCAACCCGCCATAGCGACGATTAACCCACAGCGACGATTAACCCACAGCGACGATTAACGAAGTTACGACACGTCGCAAATAACGCAAATAAAATAAATCGGCCCCTTCGACCATCGGCGTTTCTTGGTGGCACGTCTGGGGTTAGCGGCTCCCATTGCCCTGTAACTGCGGATCCCCGCATTCCACTTACGCTCAGACTCAGAAATGCGGGGCCGCTGGTTTGGGCTGGTTCTCAGCTTACCGCAACATTGATCAATTTGGCTTTGGTCTTGCCGGATTTCGGCAGCGTGACGTTGATCATGCCGTCCTTGAATTCGGCCTTGACCGCGGATTCATCGACATTGTCCGGCAACCGGAAGCTGCGCATGAAGCTGCCGTAGGAACGCTCGATGCGGTGGAACTTCTTGTCTTTCTCTTCTTTCTCCTGCTTGCGCTCGCCGCTTATCGTGACCATGCCGTCTTCTATCGTGACTTTGACATTTTCCCTGTCCACACCGGGGATTTCACCCTTGATCATGTATGCGGTGTCGGTTTCGCTGATATCGACGCTGGGCGTCCAGTCGGCCATGGTCAATAACTCGCGGTCCGGCTCGATGCGCGCCGGGGTACGCCCGAAGATTCGATTCAAGTGTTTGGAAACATCTTCCAACTCCAGGAATGGATCCCATTTAACTAAGTTCATGATAACCCTCCATAATATAAAGTTGAATTGGTAAAGACCTGACCAGTATTCCAAAAACCACTGCTGGCTTCACCCAACATGGTGCTGAAAACCAAAAATTCAAGGCATATTTGTGCGTGACAGATACACCGGGGCATGGGATTCCGCGGCGCTGGATACCGGTGGTACGGGGCCGGCTCCAGGGTCCGGGTAGAACAGCGGCTGGACGCTTCAGTCCGGCGGTGCGTCCGGAACATGCGGCAAGTACAGCAGGTCAACATCGGCCTTCCATAATTGGGAGATCACCGCTCGGGTGGTGTCCGACCGGGCGCTGCTCCAGAATTGTTCCGTGCCGGCACGGGTCCCGGTTGACAGCAGGCTGGCGCTTTCCAGCCGGCGGCGCAGCTCGCGGGCAATTGCGGCGGAAGGATCGATGATGGTCACGGCAGGCCCGGCTATCTCCCGTATCAGCGCAGCAAGGAAGGGATAGTGAGTGCACCCAAGCACGATGGTGTCGGCACCCTGTGCCAGCAACGGGGCGACATAGCGTTCGATCAGCGCGCGGGTCTTTTCGCCGGACAGCTCGCCTGCCTCCACTTGTTCGACCAGGCCGGGGCACGCCTGCATCAGGATTTGCACATTGGCGCCGAAGCGTTCGTGCAGTTTTGCAAAGTTTTCGCTGGCGATCGTCCGGCTGGTGGCCAGTACAGCTATCACCCCGGATTTGGTGTGTGTCACTGCCGGTTTGACCGCCGGCTCCATCGCGATGATAGGCAGCGAAAATCTTGCGCGCAGCATCCGGATCGCCACCCCGGTCGCGGTGTTGCAGGCCACGACGATGGCCTTGGCGTGCCGACTGACCAGGAACTCGACAATCGCGGCAGCCCTGGCCTGGATCAGCTCGGCGGGCTTGTCGCCATATGGCGCATGCCCAGAATCCGCCACATACAGCAGATGCTCGCCCGGCAATTCGCGGCGGATCTCGCGCAACACCGACAACCCGCCCACGCCGGAATCGAACACACCGATTGGATTTAAAGCTTTCATTTTTTAGACCCGCTGGCCGTCTCAGCGCACACGCTTGTGCCCGGCCTTGGTATGTTCTGCCTTCGGATGCTCGGGCTCGTGGTGGCCCGATATCTGGCAGGCGCGGCGATAGGCCAGCAGCGTGCCCTGTGCCTTGCCCAGCACGCTGTCCTGCGGATAAATACCCGCTTCGCCGGCTGAGCCAAACGCGCATCCGCTGAGCAGTTCCATGCCATCGCCCGCATGTTCCACGGTGTGGATATGGAACAGTCCGTTGGCGACGGCGTCGACGACGGCGCGGTCCAGCATCAGGTTGCGGCGGTTGCGGTGCGGGATCAGCACGCCCTGGCTGCCGTCCAGCCCGGCCGTCGAACAGATGCGGAAATATCCCTCGATCTTTTCGTTGATGCCGCCCACTGGCAGCACGTCGCCGTGCTGGTTGACCGCGCCGGTCACCGCGATGCCCTGCCTGAGCGGCAGGCCGGACAGCGACGAGAGCAGCACAAACAGCTCGGCGCACGAAGCGGAATCGCCTTCGACGCCGTGGTATTCCTGTTCGAACACGATGGCTGCGTCCAGCGCGAGCGGCGCATTGGCGGCAAACAGCGCGGACAGATAGTTTTGCAGGATCAACACGCCCTTGTCGTGGATGGGCCCGGACATCTCCACCTCGCGCTCGATGTTGAGCAGGCCGTCCTCGCCGGCAAAGGTGCGCGCCGTGACGCGCACCGGGAAGCCGAAACGGTAATCGCCCTGGTCGATCTGGGTCAGGCCGTTGAGCCGGCCCACCTGCTCGCCGTGCAGCGCGATCAGCACATCGCCCTTGACAATGGATTCCTGCATGCGCTGGTCTGGGTAGTCGTGGCGCCGGGTGCGCGCCGCGAGTGCTGCGCCCACATCCGCCGCCTCAACCAGGCGGCCGCCACGCGCGCGGCATAGCGCGGCACTCTCCATCACCAGCGCTTCGGTGCGGGCGAAGATCGCGCTCTGGCGCGACTGGTCGTCCACCTCGCGGTGCCCATCCTCCAGCAGGCTCGCCACGGCGGAGGCGGAAAAATGCGGCAGGCCCAGGTCGCGGCAGGCGTGCGCAACGAATATTGATGAGGCGCGGCGCGTTTCATCGCTGGAGGCAAAACTTTCGGCGAAGTCCACCTTGACGCGGAAGCGGCGCGCGAACTCCGGGTCTTGCTCCTGCAATTCGTAATACTGTTCGCGCGAACCTATCATGATGATCTTGGTTTCGACATCCACCGCCTCGGGCGCCAGCGAAACAGCCGCGACCGGCGCGTAAGCAATGCCCGGCTCCTCGATCTGCAGCCTGCCGCTGCGCAGGAAGCGCCGCAGCTTCTCCCATACCAGCGGGTCGGCCAACAGGTCGCGCATGTGCAGCATCAGGAAGCCGCCGTGCGCCCGGTGCAGGCTGCCGGCGCGTATCCGCGAAAAGTCGGTCACCAGCACATCGTTTTCGGACTGGTGTTCGATGCTGCCGAACAGCGGGCGGAACAGCGGGTTGTCTTCGACGATCACCGGCGCGCCGTGCAGGCCGTCGTTGTCGACGACCAGGTTGACCCGGTAGCGCGACAGCACGGTG
>JAJZEQ010000225.1 GCA_021851345.1 Pseudomonadota bacterium | reverse complement strand
GAGAGCAATGGATAATCGCATCGCCCTTAATCCCCAGAACAGCGTCGTCGTCGAAGCCTGCGCGGGCAGCGGCAAGACCTGGCTGCTGGTGTCGCGCATCGTCCGCCTGCTGCTGGCCGGCGTGCAACCCGGCGAGATACTCGCGATCACCTTCACGCGCAAGGCCGCGCAGGAGATGCAGGCGCGGCTGCACGAGTGGCTGCACCTGCTCGCGGTGCAGGACGACGATGCCGTGCGCGAATTCCTGCGCGAACGCGCGCTGGCTGACATCGACGATGCCATGTTGTCGCGCGCGCGCGGCCTGTACCGCGACGCATTGCTGGCGCAGCCGGCCATAACGATCAGCACTTTCCACGGCTGGTTCATGCAGATCATCCAGCGCGCGCCGCTGAACGCCGGCGTGCCGGTCGGCATGCAACTGCTGGAGCGCACTGCCGCGCTACGCGACGAGGCGTGGCAGGCGTTTGCCGACAGCCTGCGCGCCGCGCCCGACGGCGAAACCGCGCAGCACATGCAGCAGCTGTTCGCCGGATACGGCCTGCACAGCACGCGCACGCTGCTGGAAAACTTCGTACACAAGCGCGCCGAGTGGTGGGCATATACGCAGGAGCGGGGCGATGCGGTGGCGTGGGCAACGGAGCAGTTGCAAAACGAACTCGAAGTGGAAGACATCGGGTTCGACCCTGTCGGGGACTGGGGCATGTGTGGCAACAGCGAGGAAGTGCTGTTCGCTTTCGTGCATCAACTGGCTGGTAGCGGAACGCAGACACAGAAGGACAAGGCAAGCGAGATGGAACGCTCATGGACGGATACGATGCCGGAACAGCGTTTCGAAAAAGTGTGGCCGCTGCTGTTTACCCAGGCAGGCGAGCCGCGCAAGCTCAAGGCGACCAAGAGCCAGGGCGAAGCGGTTTTTGCCACCGCATTGCATAACCTGCAGGCCAGCCTGCAGGCTGCACGCGATGAGCTGACCGAAATCGAAGCGTTGCGCATGAACCGGGCAGCGCTGCATTGCGGTGCGGCGCTGCTGGAGCATTACCAGCAATTGAAGCTGCAACAGCAGCAGATGGATTTCACCGACCTGGAATGGCAGGTGTGCCGCATGCTCAACCAGGGCGATTGCGCCGAGTACATGCAATACAAGCTGGACAGCCGCTACCGCCACGTGCTGCTGGACGAATTCCAGGACACCAACCCGCTGCAGTGGCAGATACTGCAATCATGGTTCGCCGCGTCGGCGGCGGTGGATTCGCGGCCCACGGTGTTCGTGGTCGGCGATCCCAAGCAATCCATCTACCGCTTTCGCCGCGCCGATGCGCGCCTGTTCGGCGAGGTGCGCGGATTTTTGCAGCAGGAATTCGGCGCATATTATCTGACCCAGAACGAGACGCGGCGCAACGCCCCGGCGGTGCTGGACACGGTGAACGGCGTGTTCTCCGGACATCCGGACGGCTTCGTGGATTTCGAAAAACATGTTGCCCATCACCGGGACTTGCCCGGCCATGTCGAAGTGCTGCCACCGGCTATCGTGGAAAAGCCGGAAGCAGAAGCGTTGCCGGACGGGCCGCTGAATCTGCGCAACCCGCTCACCACACCGCGCGAGGAAATACAAAGCGGCGCGCGTGAAACAGAAGCAGAGCAGTTCGCCGCGCACATCGCCGAAATCGTCGCAAACTGGAGCGTGCAGGACAATGGCGTGACGCGACGCGCCGAGTACCGCGACATCATGGTGCTGGTGCGCAAGCGTCTGCACCTGCGCGTGTACGAGCACGCCCTGCGCGCGCGCCACATTCCGTTCCTGACCTCGCGGCGCGGCGGCCTGCTGGACACGCTGGAAGCGGAAGACATCCAGGCACTGCTGACTTTCCTGATCACGCCGTTCGCTGATCTCGAGCTGGCGCAGGCACTGCGCTCGCCGATCTTTTCGTGCAGCGATGATGATCTGATGTTGCTGGCAGAAGCAAGGGACAAGGGACAAGGGGCAAGGGGTTCCCTTGAGTCTTGCACCTTGAGCCTTGCGCCTGGAAACTGGTGGGCACGCCTGCAACACCTCGACTATCCGTCCCCCGCATTGCAACGTGCTGCCGAACTCTTGCAGCGCTGGCTGGCACTCGCCGACAAGCTGCCGGTGCACGACCTGCTCGATCGCATCTATTTCGAGGGCGACCTGCTGCATCGCTATGAAGCTGCTCTGCCTGCCGAGCTGCACGAGACGGTACGCGCCAACCTGCAGGCCTTCATGGAGATCGCGCTCAATGTCGATGCGGGGCGTTATCCCAGCCTGCCGCGATTCCTCGCCGAGTTGCGCGAATTGCGCGCGGCGGAAAACGAATCGCCGGACGAGGGCAAAGTGGGCGAGGCCGGCAACGCGCTGCGTATCTATACCGTGCACGAGGCCAAGGGGCTGGAAGCGCCGATCGTGTGGCTGCTGGATGCCAACGATACGCAGCAGAAGGCCGACAGCTACAGCGTGCTGCTGGACTGGCAGCCCAACGCGCCGCGCCCGGCGCACTTCTCGCTGTTCGGCGACAGGAAGGGGCGCGGCGCGAAGCGCGCTCCCTACTTCGCTGCGGACGAGGCTTATGCGCTGCGCGAGGAAATGAACCTGCTCTACGTCGCGATGACGCGCGCCAAACAGGCGCTGCTGGTCAGCGGCAATGGCAAACCGGCGGAGACATCATGGTATGGAAGGATTGCACAGGTTGCAGGGCAGGATAGTAACCCGTTATTGGATTCGTCATTCCCGCGCAGGCGGGAATCCAGTCAATCTGAACTGGGCTCCCGCCTACGCGGGAGCGACATTATTGAACAAATATTGCGACAACCCATTCCCACTGGCCAGCGCGCGGCAAGTGCTACTTTGGAACAGCGCCGCGGCACCTGGCTGCACGCGCTGCTGCAACACCTGACCCCGCCCGATGGAATGACAGGCAAGGCTGTGCTTCAGGCGCAGTGCGGTATTCCGCCCGGCGAGATGGACAGTCTTTTGCGTCAAGCGCAGACCCTGCTTGCGCAGCCATCGCTGCAACGTTTTTTCGATTCGCAACATTATCGCAGCGCGAATAATGAAATGTCCTACGTCAATGCGGCAGGCGAGTTGAAGCGCATCGACCGGCTGGTGGAGTTCGACGGCGAGGTCTGGGTGCTGGATTACAAGACCGGCGACAGCGCCGATTCCGCGCCGTACCGCGCGCAGATGCTGGAATATCGCACTGCGATGCAATCGGTGTATGCAGGCAAGAAAGTGCGCTGTGCGTTGCTGTTTGCGGATGGGGTGTTGAGCGAGGTGGAGTAGCAGATTTGTAGGGCGGATGAGCCGCAGGCGTTATCCGCCGAATGTGAGCGACATATGAACCATGCGGCGGAAGGCGCTACGCTTTATCGCCCTGCGGCGGGTTCTGCCTTGCGTGCGTTGCGTCGAATTGTCATGCGCGTTTTTTCAACGAAAGCGTCAGCTTGAATCTGGCAACCGGCTCGTTACTCAGCGACGGCACGGTGGCAATGACCTCGACCTGTCTTTCGACTCTCTCGTCGGAAACTGCAGCGAGTGCTACAAGTTCAGCGATCTCTTTCCCTTGAGCGCAAATGAAATCCACATCACCCTCTGCGCGCTTGAGGAATTCTGCCTGAAAGTTCTTGAAGACCATGGAAATGCGCGCGGGTTGTTGCCGGATCAGGTACATGGCGAATACGCCGGGCGCGCAGTCCGCTCCGATGCAGAGCGCACCGAAGTACATCGAGCCGAGGTGATTCTTTGTCCTGCGCCGCAAGGGAATGCGGATAACCATGCGCTCGGGCGATATCTCCCTGACCGAGACTCCGACATAGAACAGCAGGGGAATCCTGGTGAATCCGAACAAGCGCAGAGAGAGTGTCTCCCGTGTTTTTTCGGCAATCAGTTTGGACAACCGGTTCATTGTGTTGTTAAAGTAACTATTGAGGTTTTCATATTTGACGACAGTGACACATCTTGCGGAATGCGGTAAGGAGAAATTCAAAAACTGGCACGTCATTCCCGCGAATTCGGGGAATACAGAGTGCCTCGTCATTGCAACAAGGCTTTAGCTGCGAGCGAAGCGCAGCAGAGGCGAAAACGACGCGGCAATCCAGTAATGCTGTCATTGCGAGAAGGTGTAGCCGACGCGGCAATCCAGATGGTTTAAAAAAATGCATCTTGGTCTTGCTGGATTGCTTCACTGCGTTCGCAATGACGGCAAGGGCGTCGTGAATTATGGAAGTATCAATAAAAGGGTCAGTATTAATAAAAGGGTCAGCTTCGGTTTTTCCAGTAGCTTGGCCGCTTGCGTTGGTGCGCCAAAGCGATAATCCGGAGTTCTTGTGGCTTGATTTGATACACGAGGTTGTACGGAAAGCGGCGCAAAGGAAAACGCCGGGCGGTGCCGCGCCAGACTGCGCCCAGCTCTGGGTTGTTGGATAGAAAATTCAGCGCTCGTTCAAACTCCGCAATGAATGCCATTCCGAGTGCCTGGTCTGCGCGATCCGAGTAGAATTTGGCGGTCTCGCGCAGTTCGTCAGCCACTGCGGGATGCACAGATACTTTCACTTGAGTGCGGCGCGTGCTCTGGCTATGGCTTCTGCAGCGGGGATTAGCTGAGCCGTTCCCGCTTCGATTTCGGCGATGCGGCGATCTGTTTCAGCGGCCCATGCCTCTTCAATTTCGCTGTCTTCATCCAGGCTGGCGATCAGGTGCTCGGCGAGTTTGGCTCGTTCAGCAACCGTTAATTTGAGCGCTTCGGCTTCGAGTGTTTCGAACTGTGTTTGCATTTTGAAACTCCTTGACAGGAATACATGGCGGTCACTCTAAACACTCCCTGAAACAGGTGCAACATTTTCAGTTTGACATCACCTACTGCTGAGCCATATAGTACACAGAACGAACGTTCTTAACAAGCAGAATCAAGTGAAACATGAAGTAGCAAAAGGCCGTGGCGCGACATTACAGATCGAGGGGCGCTTCGAGAGCTTGGAGCGCGAGCGCGTCGACGACGGCTGGCACACGGCGGACGGGGAGTTGCCGCCGTTCAAGACTATGGTGACGATAGATTCGGCGAAGAGCGTGATCCAGCGCAACGATTCGCCGGACCTGCCGTTCTCACTGTCGCTGAACGCCTATCGCGGCTGCGAGCACGGCTGCATTTATTGCTACGCGCGGCCCTCGCATGCCTACCTGAACCTTTCGCCGGGGCTGGATTTCGAGACCCAACTCTTTGCCAAGCCGGATGCGGCGAAGCTGTTGCGTGCGGAGCTGGCCAAACCTTCCTACCGGTGTTCGCCGATCGCGCTGGGTTCCAACACCGACCCCTACCAGCCTATCGAGCGCGAGTGGAAGATCACGCGGCAGATACTGGAAGTGCTGGCCGGTCACAATCATCCGGTTTCCATCGTCACCAAGTCGGCGCTGGTCGAGCGCGACCTCGACCTGCTGACACGACTCGCGCGCGACGACCTGGTGCAGGTGTATATCTCGGTGACGACGCTGGACGCGGAGCTGGCGCGCCGCATGGAACCGCGCGCCGCGTCGCCGCGTCGCAGGCTGCAAGCCATCCGGATGCTGAACGAGGCGGGCGTGCCGTGCGGGGTGATGGTGGCGCCGGTGATCCCTTTCCTGACTGATGCGGAACTCGAACAGGTGCTGCAGGCCGCGCACGAACACGGAGCGCGCAGCGCGGGCTACACCCTGCTGCGCCTGCCTTACGAGCTGAAGGATTTGTTCAGGGACTGGCTTGCTGTTCACTACCCGCTGAAGGCGGGACATGTGATGAGCCGGATGCGCGAGATGCGCGGCGGGCGGGACAACGATCCGGAGTTCGGTTCACGCTTTCGCGGGAACGGCCTGTTCGCCGATCTGCTGGCGCAGCGTTTCCGCAGGGCTTGCGGGCGGCTGGGTTTCAACCTTGAGGACAGGCCGCTGACTACGGGGCTGTTCAAGCCGCCGCCGCGGAACGGGCAGATCGATTTGTTTTAACCGGGAGCCACGAAGTTTATCCCGATAAACTTGATCAACTATTGTTTGCCGTGCGTTAATTGGCTAGAATCGCCTGTCCATGCTTTACATTACCCAAGGAGAATAACAATGGAACATACCCTGCCCGCACTACCCTATGCAATGGACGCGCTGCAACCGCACATGTCCAGGGAAACCTTCGAATACCATTATGCCAAGCACCACCAGGCCTATGTCACCAACCTGAACAACCTGATCAAGGGCACCGAGTACGAAAAACTCGAGCTGGAAGCGATTATCAAAAAGGCACCTGCCGGCGGGATTTACAACAATGCCGCACAGGTGTCCAACCACACTTTCTTCTGGAATTGCATGAAGCCGAATGGCG
>JAJZEQ010000143.1 GCA_021851345.1 Pseudomonadota bacterium | reverse complement strand
ACTATGGTTCGATACATTTTCCGTTCGTCCTGAGTGCCGCGCGTAGCGCGGTGTATCGAAGGTGCGAACGGAAAACACTCACCACGAACGGACTTATTCTGCGCTTCCTTAATTGCCGTGCACGTTCACGAAAATACCGGTCTGGTCAGGGAGTGGTCAGAGACTATGCGCATAATCAATGCCCGTTTATCCGATTTCAACATTCATCACGAGGAAAATGCACACATGAAAAAAATTGCGGTTGTTATTTTTTCTGTTCTTATGGCAGCCTGTTCTTCCGTACAGAAGTCAGACTCCCCCAAGACGGCAGAAGCAGGCGATAAGATTACCGCTTCAACAGCGGTTACGAATGCAGCGGCTCCATCGGCAGACGTGGACTCCGCAAACCTGGCCTCTGAAATACAGGAGCTGCAACACCAGAGTGTTTACTTTGACCTCGACAAGTCTGCCATCAAGCCGGAATACCGGAATGTTATTCTGAAACAGGCGGCCTTCATCAAGGCGCATAAAAATGACGTCGTTACAGTGCAGGGCAATACCGACGAACGCGGCAGTTCGGAATACAACCTTGCGCTGGGTGACAAGCGCGCCAGCGTTGCGCGACAAAGCCTGGAACTGCTGGGTGTTCCCGCGGCACAAATCAGGACTGTGAGTTTCGGTTTGGAAAAACCGCGTCTGTTGTGCCATGAAGAACGGTGCTGGAAAGAGAATCGCCGCGACGATTTTGTCCACCAGCTGAATTAACGGCGGGCATGCTTATCCGGCGCTTTCGCGCCGGATAATTGACATGCGCGGAGGCTCTGCAAAACAGTTCAATTTCAAGTACCGTGTCATGAACCCATCCGGCTTCCGCTTAAAATCCAAACCGGTTGACTCGGCCCTTCCGCCAGAAGATTGACAACAGAACGTTCGTTCTCTATGATACAGGGGACCTTCAATCCTTCTCCCCGACATCGCCATGACCAGTATCAACCTGAATCTACCCCTTGCGCGGCGGCGCGCCGTTCACCCCTCGGTGCTTTCAATGACCCACCCCAACATCGAGCTGCTTGAGCGGCAACGGGCCTTGCTGCGCAAAGCCGTGCCGGCAGGCTTCCCCTCACCCGCGGACGATTACGTCGAGCGCCGCCTCAGTCTGGACGAGCACCTGATCCGGAACAAGGAGTCGACATTTTTCATGCGCGTGTCGGGACATTCGATGCGCGGCCTCGGCATCTTTGACGGCGACCTGCTGATCGTCGACCGTTCCCTGCCTGCCGCCCACGGATGCGTGGTGGTTGCCGTGATCGACGGCGAATTCACGGTCAAGCAGTTGTTGCATACCAGCCTGGGGAAAGTGCTGCGCGCCGCCCATCCGGACTATCCCGAGATCGTGATCAAGCCGGAGCAGGATTTCACCATCTGGGGCGTGGTGCAGTGGAACGTGCACAAGGTATAAATCATGCAACGCGCCATCGCGCTGGTAGATTGCAACAATTTCTACGTTTCCTGCGAGCGCCTGTTCCAGCCCGGGCTGGAAGGCAGGCCGGTGGTGGTGCTCTCCAATAACGACGGCTGCGTGGTATCGCGTTCGCAGGAGGTAAAAGACCTCGGGGTGAAGATGGCCGTCCCGTGGTTTCAGCTGAAGGGCCTCGCCAGGCAGCACAACATCATCGCCCTATCGTCCAATTACAGCCTGTATGCCGACATTTCCAACCGGGTGATGTCGCTGCTGTCCCGGTTCAGCCCCGGCCAGGAGGTCTACTCGATAGATGAATCCTTTTTGGAGCTGACCGGCATCGCCGTCGATCACACCGGATATGCCCGGCAGATGCGTCTCACCGTGATGCAGCATGTCGGCATCCCGGTATGCGTCGGCATCGCGTCCAGCAAGACCCTGTCCAAGCTTGCCAATCATGTTGCCAAAAAGAACCCCCGGTATGCCGGGGTATGCGACTTCAACGGGATGACAGAAGCGGAGCTGAATGGCTTGCTCGCCCGCATCGATGTCGGCGAGGTATGGGGCGTGGGCAGGCGCAGCGCAGACAGGCTGCGCGACAGGGATGTCCGCAGCGTGCTCGACCTGAAGCGCGCCGCTGCAAAACATATCCGCTCGGGATTCAGCGTGGTGTTCGAGCGCATAGTCGCGGAGCTGAACGGCGTGTCCTGCCTGGAGCTTGACCAGGTTGCACCCGCAAAGCAGCAGATCATCTGTTCCCGTTCATTCGGAACGCCGACCTCACGCCTTGCCGATCTGGAACAGGCGGTGATCGCCTACACCACCCGTGCCGCCGAGAAACTGCGCCGGCAGCGATCGCTGTGCGGCGGCATCCAGGCTTATATCCGCACCAGCCCGCACCGGGAACAGGATGCGCAGCACCAGTCTTCCATGCTGATACCGCTGCCCGAACCCAGCGACGATACGCGTTTGCTTTGCCGCGCGGCTTTGCATGGACTGCGCAGCATTTACCGGACCGGCCATGCCTACCAAAAGGCGGGAATCATGCTGACCGGGATCATTCCCGCTGCCGCCAGGCCGCAGACCCTGTTCGATGATGTGCCCGGCCGGGAAAAATCCGAGGCGCTGATGAGGACGCTGGACCGCATCAACCGCAACATGGGCAGCGGAACGATCAGGCTGCTCGGCGAGGGGACCGGCAAGCCCTGGGCCATGCGCAGACAGAATGTGTCAAAACGGTATACGACAGAATGGGATGAGCTGGCCGTATGCCAAACGCGCCCCTGACGCGTCCGGATTCACTCCGTCCAGGCCCAAGCCCTTGCCGGTCAAGGGTTGCCGATAATTGGCGCACCACACGCCTCGGGCCGGAGGAGGAAGCTGTCCGGCCTTTTTGTTTCGCCCTTTTTGTTTCGCCCTTTTTGTTTCGCCCTTTTTGTTTCGCCCTTTTTGTTTCGGATAGACACTTGTGCCGTGGCCAACAGTTGCACACCACAGCTTTCAGCACCGTTCAGCGTGGCATTTTCTGACTCCGCTCCGGCCTAACTGGAGTATTCTTAGCCCTTACTCGTAACAGCCAGCGGGCTAGGGATATTTTGTGGTGACCAAAAAGAACAAGGCGAAGAAAGATACCGTGCCGAAGATTGCCCTGAAGACTCCCGGGCAATCTTCCGTGCAATCTTACGTGAAACCCGCCCCGAAATCTGCGCCGGAAGCACACGAGTCGCCCGGCATCGGTTTCTACATCGTCGGCCTGGGCGCCTCCGCAGGCGGCCTGGAAGCTTTCGAGCAGTTTTTCCGCCACGTTCCGCCCGACTGCGGCATGGCTTTCGTGCTGGTGTCGCACCTCGCTCCCGACCATGTCAGCATACTCACCGAAATCCTGCAGCGCACCACCACCATGCCGGTGGTGGAGGCGCAAGACCAGATGGTCGTGGCGCCCAACTGCGTCTACGTGATCCCGCCCAATCGCGACATGGCGATCTTCCACGGCGCGCTGCAACTGAACGTGCCGGAGCAGCCGCGCGGGCAACGCATGCCGATAGATGCCTTCCTGCGTTCCCTGGCCGATGACCAGGGAGAAAATGCGATCGGCATCATCCTGTCCGGCACCGGCACCGATGGCACCCTGGGGCTGCGCGCCATCCTCGGCGCGGGCGGCATCTCGCTGGTGCAGGAACCGGCTTCGGCAAGGTACGACGGCATGCCGACCAGCGCCATCCAGGCGGGCTACGCCACCCATATCCTGGCGGCGGAGAAAATGCCTCAATTCCTGCTGGCAGGCATGCACGCCCTGGCTGTCCGCCCGGAATCACCAACGAGCCCGGTCGCAACGAGCAGCATGAATCGCATCCTGATGCAATTGCGTTCCGCCACCGGCAACGACTTTTCACTGTACAAGAAAAGCACTATCCGCCGCCGCATCGAGCGGCGCATGTCACAGCACGAGATCAATGACGCCGAAATCTATGCGCGCTATATCAAGGAAAACCCGGCCGAGGTGAAGCAGCTGATCAAGGAACTGCTGATCAATGTCACCAGCTTTTTCCGCGATACGGAAGCTTTCGCCATATTGAAGCACGATATCCTGCCGAAACTTTTTGCGGGCAAGCCGGAGGACTACGTGTTCCGCGTCTGGGTGGCCGGTTGTGCCAGCGGCGAGGAGGCGTATTCGATCGCCATGCTGCTGCGCGAGTTCATGGACGAGACCCGGCAGGAATTCAAAGTCCAGCTTTATGCCACCGACCTCGATGATGAGGCCATCACCACGGCGCGCGCCGGCTTCTATCCGCCCAATATCGCCCAGGATGTCAATCCTGACCGCCTGCGCCTATTCTTTGTCAAGGAGGACGCGGGCTACCGCATTAAAAAAAATATCCGCGAGATGGTGGTGTTTGCCATCCAGAACATCATCAAGGACCCGCCCTTCACCAGACTCGACCTGCTCAGCTGCCGCAACCTGATGATCTACCTGGAAACGGAATTGCAAGACCGCCTGATCCCGGCCTTCCACTACGCCTTGAAACCGGGCGGAGTACTTTTTCTCTCGCCGTCCGAGAGCATCGGCAAACATCCCGAGCTGTTCGCGGCGCTCAACCGCAAATGGAAATTTTACCGGTCCACCAATACCGGAACATTCAAGCACGCAGTGATGACCGCCGGAACGGGATGGACCAGGAAGGACAGCATGAACACACCGGGGGAAGCGGTAAAAAAAATCCGTGATATCAATTTCGCAGAGCTGACCAAACGTGCTTTGTTGCAGTCTTATGCACCCGCCTCGGTGGTGACGGATGAAAATGGCAACATACTTTACGTGCACGGTGACACCGGCCGCTACCTGCGCCCGGCACCCGGCCAGGCGACGCTCAATATCGTCGACATGGCGCGCGAGGGCTTGCAGATGGAACTGCGCACTGCCATGCTTGCCGCCGCCGGTTCAAAGGAGGCGCAGACTGCGGCACTCATGAGCAAGGAACTGGTGATCAAAAGCAACGGCGACAAACATAACGTGCGCTTCAGCTTGCACAAACTGCACGATCCCGACACCAGCGGGACATTATTGATGGTGAGCTTCCATGACGTGGCGCGTGCAGCGTCCGCCAAGCCGCGCCGCGGCAAGGCCGACACCGGTTCCGGCGAGCAATTGCACATCGTTGAACTGGAGCGCGATCTGGCCTACTCCAGGGAAAGCCTGCAGGCGATCATCGAGGAGCAACAGGCTTCCAACGAGGAACTGAAGTCCACCAACGAGGAGCTCCAGTCCACCAACGAGGAACTCCAGTCCACCAACGAGGAACTGGAAACTTCCAAGGAAGAACTGCAATCCGTCAATGAGGAACTGATCACGGTGAATGCCGAATTGCAGTCTAAGATAGAGCAATTGGCCGGCATGCAGAACGACATGAAGAATCTGATCGACAACATCAACGTCGGCGCCATTTTTCTCGATAACCGCCTGAGCATCAAGCGCTACACCCGCGAGGCTGCCCAGGTCTACCGACTGGTCGGTTCGGATGTGGGCAGGGCATTGAATGACATCAAATCGAATATCGAGAAGGATGACCTGCTTGCCGATGCACAGGCCGTGCTGGATACACTGGCGTTCCGGGAGCGCGAAGTGCACACTGTCAGCGGAGCATGGTATCTGGTGCGCATCCAACCCTACAGGACACTGGAGAATGTGATCGAGGGCGTGGTGCTGACCTTCACCGACATCAGCCAGCGCGTCGCGGCGGAGACGGCTGAAAGGGCAGCGCGGATAATGGCCGAGGGCATCGTTGATACGGTGCGCGAACCGCTGATCGTGCTGAATGGCAAGCTGAAAGTCATCACTGCCAGCCGTTCGTTCTACCGCGAATTCAGTACCACTCCGGAAGACACGGTGAATCAGCGCATCTACGACCTGGGAAGTCGCCAGTGGGATATCCCCAAATTGCGCGAACTCTTGGAATCCATCCTGCCGCACAACCAGAGTTTCGAAGGCTATGTAGTGGAACACGACTTCCCCGCCGGCCATCACCGCATGCTGCTCAACGCCCGCCGCATCCTCGGCGACACCGAGGAAACCAAGATGATCCTGCTGGCGATAGAAATTGACAAATAGTTGCGGGATATCGCGCATTGAATGGACATCGCCGGCGAATGAATACATACTTGCATCACGCCGGATATATATGCTAGGCAACTAGCACGGGTTTACACCCCGGCAGGCAACCCAGCTGCGGAACAACTGGCCGGACCACCAGGTATAGGCCAGGCATGATAAAGCGATACCAAACCGCCACTTGCCGGCAAGCCGGGCCGGAAATTGACGCTCAGGGCTGAATGGGGAACAAATGAGCAAAACACCTAAACAACCGGATACGCAAGAGCTGCGGAAAATTGCCGAGGAGAAACTGGGACGCGCCAGGTTGAATTTGGTGCAACCGCGCCCCGGCGAGGAACTCCTGCACGAGCTTCTCCAGGAGCTCAGCGTGCACCAGATCGAACTGGAGATGCAGAACGAGGCCCTGCGGCAGGCACAGGTCGTTATCGAGGAATCGCGCGACCGCTACCTGGATCTGTATGATTTTGCCCCCGTCGGTTATCTCACACTCAGCCGCGAGGGCATGATCGGAGAAGCCAACCTGACCGGCGCCACGCTGCTGGGGATGGAACGCAAGAAACTATTGCAGCGCCGCTTTGCGCCATTTGTTTCAGCGACAGACCGTGCCGGATGGGAGGAATTTTTTGTTGACATGTTCAAGCACGACGGGCGCCGGCATTGCGAACTGTCGCTCAAGCGCAGTGACAATACCCAGTTCCATGCCCAGCTCGATTGCCTGCGCATCGAATCCGCCGGACTGACCTCGCTGCGCATTACACTCACCGATATCACCGAGCGCAAATTGCAGGAAGAAGATATGCGCGAGAAGGAGGAGTTTTTTCGCATCATCGCGGAATACACCGAGGATTTCATCGCGGTACTCGATCTGGAGGGACGGCGGGTTTACAACAACTCAACCTATAGCAGACTGTTTGGCAATATAGAAAACAAAAAGGGCACGGATTCGTTCGCCGAAATACACCCCGATGACCGCAAACATATCATGCAGGTGTTCAAGGAAACCGTAAGGTCGGGCACCGGCCTGACGACAGATTTCCGTTTCGTGTTGCCTGACGGCAGCATCCGCCACATGGAATCACGCGGCGGCCTGGTCAAAAACAGCCAGGGCCAGCCGTCCCGCGTAATCGTTGTGTCGCGTGACATCACCGAGCGCAAGCTGGCCGAACAGAAAATCCACAATCTGGCTTTCTATGATCTGCTCACCAAACTGCCCAATCGCCGATTGCTGAATGACCGGTTGAGCCAAACCATAACCGCCAGCAAGCGCAGTGCGCGTTTTGCGGCACTGATGTTCATCGACCTGGATAACTTCAAGCCGCTCAATGATGGACATGGCCACGCCGCAGGGGATTTGCTGCTGCAGGAAGTCGCGCGCCGCATCAGCGGCTGTGTTCGCGAGGCGGATACCGTCGCGCGTTTCGGCGGCGACGAGTTCGTGGTGATCCTTAACGAGATGGCGATTGACAAAGCCGGGGCCATAGCAGAGGCGGGGGTCGTCGCCGAAAAAATTCGCCTCGCCCTGGAACAACCCTACTTTCTGACTGTTCAGCAAGCGGAAAAATCAGTAACCATTGAGCACAATTGCACATCAAGCATAGGCGTGGTGGTGTTCAGCGATAACGAATATAGCGCCGAAGACATCATCAAGCACGCGGACCTGGCCATGTATCAGGCCAAGAACCAGGGGCGTAACCGGGTTCGTTTTTTTGATCCCGATCTCCGCCAGCCATCATAAAGCTGGCGGGAATCTGTGCAGCGTTCTGCTTACTTCAGCTTTTCTATGCCCAGCATCTTGAGGATGCTCTTTTCATAGAACGGCTCTGACGAGCCCTTCTTCATCTTGCGGATGAAATATTTTTCGAACGCAATCTTGGCAAGATGCACCCACTTGCCTTCCGAGAACCAGTTGACGTTGCGCGGCGGAATCTGCGGCAGCGCGACGAACGCCACACCGGTATCGCCGAAGTCGGCCAGACACATTGCGTTCCAGGTGGCTTCCGTGTCCCCCTGTTTGCCGGCTATATCGGCACGGATGTTATCCACGGTCGCTGTCACCATAGACTCGATCATGTAGCCGGTCTTGGGCGTGCCGGTCGGCACCGGGGTGGCTTCCACCGGAGGGATCGCCACGCACACGCCGATCGCGTAGATGTTCTTGTACTTGGGATTGCGCTGGTGCTTGTCGACGATGATGAAGCCGCGCGCCTGGGTCAGCCCCTCGATACCGAACACCGCATCCACGCCCTTGAACGCCGGCAGCATCATGCTGTAGGCGAACGGCAGTTCATGTTTTTTCTTCTCCGCACCCGTCTCGTCGTGTTCGGTGACATACATCTTGCCGGCTTCGACCTTGGTGGTCTTGGCATTGCAGATCCACTTGATATGCTTGTCGCGCATTGCGGATTCCATGATGCCCTTGGAGTCTCCCACGCCGCCCAACCCGAGATGCCCGATATAGGGCTCCGAGGTGACGAAGGTCATCGGCACCTTGTCGCGTATCTTGCGCCGGCGCAGGTCGGTATCCATGATGAATGCGTATTCATAGGCCGGGCCGAAGCAGGATGCGCCCTGCACCGCGCCGACGACGACAGGGCCCGGGTTTCTGGTGAAATCCTCCCAGGCTTCATGCGACTTCATCGCGTGATCCAGGGTGCAGACAGAATAGGTATGCCCGCCATGAGGCCCGAGCCCCTCGACCTCATCGAAGGCCAGCTTGGGTCCGGTGGCGATCACAAGGTAATCATAATCCACCGTTTTTCCATCGTTGAGCTCGAGCTGATTCTTGTCCGGATGCACACGCTTCACGCCCGAGGAGATGAAATCGATGCCCTTGCGTTCCAGGTAGGAGCGCATCGGAAACTCGACGTCCTTGCGCTCGCGCCACTTCACCGCCGTCCACGGGTTCGACGGCGTAAACTGGAACGTCTCCCTGTCCGAAATGACGGTCACCTTGTCGCTCTTGCCGGCCTTTTCCCGCATTTCATATGCTGCCGGCATACCGCCTATCCCTGCGCCCATTATCACTATGTGTGCCATGATGTTCTCCCGGTTTGGTTATTTTTTCGAGCAGTTTGCCGGGTCATTATACGCCTCCACATCGATATGACAACACTCCTGAAAAATAAGGTAATGAGCTATTGATACTTCCATAATTCACGACACCCTTGCCGTCATTGCGAACGAAGTGCTGGGGCTCAAAGTGTCGTCATTGCGAACGGAGTGAAGCAATCCAGCAAGACCAAGATGCATTTTTTAAACCATCTGGATTGCCACGTCGGCTACGCCTCCTGATGGAACTACTGGTGGAACGACTAGCCATCCCACTAAGCAACCAGAAGACGGTTGCCAAGTGGTTGGTTATAGCCAATCGACTAAGCCAGCAAGCCAGCAAGCTGGCAAGTCGCTGGTTATCGCAATGACGAGGCATTCCGGATTCCCCGAATTCGCAGGAATGACGTGCCAGTTTTTTAATTTCCCCTTACCGCATTCCATAATTCACGACACCCTTGTCGTCATTGCGAACGAAGTGAAGCAATCCAGCAAAACTAGGATGAATTTTTTTAAACCATCTGGATTGCCGCGTCGGCTACGCCTTCTCGCAATGACAGCATTACTGGATTGACGTGCCGGCTTTTTAATTTCCCCTTACCGCATTCCGCAAGATGTGTCACTGTCATCAAATATGAAAACCCCAATAATTCTTTAATCTTGCCCTTTCAGCAACCGCCACTCACCCGCTCGATGCCGGACAGATCGCGCGCGGAAAATATTCCTGCAAAACCGGATAGCTGCAACAGCGCGCGCGCACGCGCCGCCTGGTCATAGCCATGCTCGAACAGCAGCCAGCCATTGGCGTTGAGATGCGCTTTCGCCTGTGCGCAAATGCGCCGTATGTCATCCAGCCCGTCAGCGCCGGACGCGAGTGCGGAACACGGCTCGAAGCGCACATCGCCCTGTGTCAGATGCGCATCGGCAGCGGCGATGTAGGGCGGATTGGAAACAATAATATCGAAACGCTCACCCCGCAGCGCGCTGAACCAGTCGCTGTGCAACAGGCGCACATTGCCGAGGCCAAGCTGTTGCGTGTTGAATTGCGCGACTTCGAGCGCGGCGGCAGAAGCATCCACCGCGACCACTTCGGCATCGGGGCGGGCGTGGGCGATGCTCAAGGCGATCGCGCCGCTGCCGGTGCCCAGATCCAGCACACGATATGCGCCATGTTTCGGAATACGCTGCAACGCCAGTTCGACCAGCAATTCGGTTTCGGGGCGCGGGATCAATGTGACGGGTGATACTTTGAAAGTCAGCCCGTAAAACTCGCGTTCGCCGAGGATGTAGGCTACGGGTTCACCCGCCAGGCGGCGATTCAAGAATGTTTCAAATACAGCCAGGTGTTCCGGCGCAACCATGTCCGTCTGATGAGCAATCAGCCAGGCGCGCGGGACATTGCCGAATGCGCGCATCAGCAACACCTGCGCCTCGATGCGCGCTTCGCTGGAAGACAGCCCCAATGCCCCGGACAGCGCGGCCTGCGCTTGCACCATCAGGTGGCCTACTGTCACCGCGTCTTGTGCGCCAGTTCCGCCAGCCATGCAAGTGCATCCAGTTTTTCCCACAATGAAAGGTAACCTTCACGGTATAGCCACGCTTCCTCATCGCTGCCCAAGGTGTAGCTACCCCGTCCATCTTTGCGCGGTTTGCGGGGGGATGCCGCCAGCAATGTTTCCCCTACCTTGGGATATTCGCTCAGGGCGAGCAAGGCAACTTCGCGCGCCTCGGCTTCCCGGCCTGCAACATGCAGCGCCAGCGCCTCGGTGTACTTCATGTCAGCAAGATCATCGGGATAGCGGGCGGCAAGGGCGACAGCCCCGGCAGCCTGCCCGCGCTCCACCAGCCCGGCGACCACGCGGGTACGGAAACCGTGATTGTCATGCGGATTGAGCTGTTCGACAAAGCGGCGCATCAACGCGAAAGCGCTGTCTCTTTCTTTCGGGTCGGATGATTCCATTCCATCCACCGCACTGCGCACCAGCAAACGCAACGCCGGGCGATTCTGGTGCCAGGCCCATTCGCATTCCAGTTGCGCTGCGCCATGTTTCTCCAAAACCAGATCGAACAGCGCACGGGCGCGCTCCAGCAGCGACGGAATCAGCTCGTCACGCACCCAGCCCATTCCACACCCATCCAGTGCAATGACCAGATCGTCCAGCACTTCAAAGCTGTTCCACAGCAACGGTTGTTTGTGCAGCAACGCGAGCCATGCTCCGGCGTCATCCCACGCCGCTTCATTCCAGGTGCTCATCATGGTCAGGCTTGGCGGATTGGAGGGGAATGCAACCTGCCAACCTTTTAGCACCTTGCCCAATTCGGCATCCGCATCGAACGGGCCTGTGCTTCCGTCCATCGGCTCCAGACGATAATGACACGTGATGGGCGGTGCATCGGCCAACAACACTTCGAGTTTCGCGATGAAAGCATCCCCTCCCTTGCGCGTCATCTGCATCATCGCGGCTTGCGGATTCAGCACCACCTCGCGCAGCCAGGCGATCTGCTCGCGCAGATCGGGATCGCCGAGTTTCGACAGGCGTATCGCCCAGAATTTTGCCCGCTCCTGCGCCAGCGCCGCGTTGCCTGCGGAAATCAACAGGTGCACTTCCAGCAGGCCGAGATTGAGGTTGTCCGGATCGGCGCGTTGCGCCTCGACCAGCGCCCGGCGCGAAACGTCGTCGTTGCCGGCTTCGGCTTCCATCAGCGCGATGCGCTGCCAGCCGATGCCGCGTGCCGCATTCTCGCCGCGCGCGATGGCGGCTTGCGCCAGCGACTTGCGCTTGCGCGGTTTGCCCAGAACAACATAGCTTTCCAGCAACATGTCCAGCAGCTCGGCATCGGCATTCCTGATCACACCCTCGCCCTTGAACCACGGCTCCAGCAGCGCGGCAACATCCGCGTGGCGATTTTCATCCTGCCACATGAAGGCCAAATGCTGCACGGTGCCCCGGTCTATCGAACTTCCCGCCAGCGTGTTCCACTGCTTGCGCGGCATGGTTCCCAACAATCCGTCCAGCATCATCGCAGGCACAATGGGGAAATCCGGCATCCGTGCGCAACAGTGTTTGTATTTGCGCAGCGAACCGCAAAAACACGGGTCGTTGCGCCCCGGCTCCGGCAGCTTGGCCAGGCGAAAGCCATGCGCGGGCTGCGGCAGGTTGTTCCACATCGTCCGGCCGACGATGCGGAAAAACGAAGCCTTTGGCCCGGCTGCGGGATTGATTTGCGCAGCCATTCCGGGAGCAAGATCTTCGCCATATTTCGCGATATGGCCGATCGCTTCTTCCGCCGTGGCGCCGCGCCACACCTGCCCGGCAAACAGGGTGATGAGCAGAGACAGTTCGTCCATGCTTTCCTGCATCTCATCTTCAATATCGTCCGAGCCGTCCATGTCCATGTGAATGCTCCCTGAGGTTGGGTTGCCGCACCAGGCTTTGCACTTCGATGTGACCGCTGCAAGCACCAGTTTCTGTCGGGCTCACGCTATCCTGCAGCAGGATACCCGGCATTTCACCTTTCCGAATATTCAGGCCGTCTTACCTGGCTTGCACAATCAGGTAGTTTCGTTCGCCATCGCGGCAAGCTGTTCGGCCTGATATTCGGCCATCAGCGCGCCGGTCAGCTCGCTGATGTCGCCGTCCATGATCGCGTCCATCTTGTACAGCGTCAGATTGATGCGGTGATCGGTGACTCGTCCCTGCGGAAAATTGTAGGTGCGGATGCGTTCCGAGCGGTCGCCGCTGCCCACCAGGCTTTTGCGCGTCGCGGCGGTCTTGGCGTTTTGCTCGCGCACCTGAGCGTCCTTGATGCGTGCCGCAAGCACGCGCATTGCCTGCGCCTTGTTCTGGTGCTGCGAGCGTCCGTCCTGGCATTCCACGACCACGCCGGTCGGCAGGTGGGTGATGCGCACCGCGGAATCGGTCTTGTTGATGTGCTGGCCGCCCGCGCCGCTGGCGCGGAAGGTGTCGATGCGCAGGTCGGCCGGGTTCAGCACCACGTCGTCGACCTCGTCCACTTCCGGCATGATCGCCACGGTGCACGCCGAAGTGTGCACGCGGCCCTGGGTTTCCGTGGCCGGCACGCGCTGCACGCGATGCGCACCGGACTCGAACTTGAGCACCGAGTACGCGCCCTGCCCGACGATGCGCGCGATGATCTCCTTGTATCCGCCCATCTCCCCGGGGCTTTCAGAGATCACCTCGACCTGCCAGCGCTTGCGTTCGGCATAGCGTGCATACATCCGGAACAGGTCGCCCGCGAACAGCGCCGCCTCATCGCCGCCGGTTCCCGCGCGCACTTCCAGAAACACGTTGCGGTCATCGTTGGGGTCTTTGGGCAACAACTGCTTTTGCAAATCGCCATCGAGTTGAGCCAGACGCGCCTCGCCCAGCTTGATCTCGGCATCGGCGAAATCCCTCATTTCCGGGTCCTCCCCCATCTCGCGCGCGGCACCGATGTCGGACTGGCAGGACAGATAGGCGTGATACAGCTCAACCACCGGCTCCAGCTCGGCACGTTCGCGGTTCAGCTTGCGGAACGTGTCCATGCTTTTGGTGGCTTCTTCGGTACTCAGCAGTTGATTGACTTCGAGCAGACGCTCGCTCAATTGAGCGAGTTTGGCGGCGATACTGGGGTTCATTCGGCGGTTTGCCTAATCTTCTGAATTCAGGTGATACAGGCGATGGATCACTTCAAGAAAAGCCTCCCGGTCACCGCTGTGCACCTGATTCAGCGCATGGGTGGGCGCGTGCAGGAATTTGTTGGTCAGGCTGCTGCTCATGGCTTCCAGCACCTTTTCCGGGCTCTCGCCCCTGGCCAGCAGGCGCAGTGCTTTTTCGAGTTCATGGCGGCGATCCCGTTCGGCGTGGTCGCGCAGCGCGCGTATCGTCGGAACCGCTTCGCGCGATTCCATCCAGTGGACGAAATCGGACACGCTGGAGTCGATGATCACCTCGGCCTCCTTGACGGCGCCCTGGCGCGCATCGAGGCCGTCCTTCACCACCTCGGCGATATCATCCACGCTGTACAGGAACACGTCGCCCAACTCCGCGACTTCCACCTCAACGTCGCGGGGCACGGCCAGGTCGACGATGAACAGCGGACGGTGCTTGCGCGACTTGAGCGCGCTCTCCACCATGCCCTTGCCCAGGATGGGCAGCTGGCTGGCGGTGCAGGTGATGATGATGTCGTGCAGGGCCAGTTGTTCGGGGAGATCGGTCAGCGTGATCGCCGTGCCATTGATGCGCCGCGCCAGAGTTTGCGCGCGATCGAGCGTGCGGTTCGCCACGGTGATGTGCCTGGGTGAACGCGCCGCGAAATGCACCGCGTTGAGCTCTATCATCTCGCCGGCGCCGATCAGCAACACCCGCTGGTCCGAGATGCTCGGGAAAATCCGCTCGGCCAGTCTTACCGCTGCGGCAGCCATCGAAACCAGATTCGCGCCGATCTCGGTCTGGGTACGCACGTCCTTCGCCACCGAAAAGGTGCGCTGGAACAGCTTGTGCAGCAGGAAGCCGAGCGTGCCGGCCTGCTCGGCCTGGCGCACCGCCTGTTTCATTTGTCCCAGTATTTGCGGTTCGCCCAGCACCATGGAATCCAGGCCGCTCGCCACGCGGAACGAATGCTTTACCGCCTGCTCGCGCGGCAGGGTGTAGAGATAGGGTTCGATCTCCCTGCGCGGTATCTGGTGATACTGCGCCAGCCAGTCGACCGCGCGGCCGGGATGCGTCGCATTGCAATACAGCTCCATGCGGTTGCAGGTGGACAGGATCGCCGCCTCCCTGGCCGCGCCGTTTTCCACCAGGTCACGCAGGGCGTTCTCCATCCCGTCCGCGTTGAACGCGACCTGCTCGCGCACGGCAAGCGGCGCGGTTTGATGGTTAATGCCAAAAGTGAATAGCTGCATCTTCAGTATCTGCCGAATAGCGAATTCTAAAATCGGTGCGGATTATAGTCGGAACAGCGGCGCAATACCATCCGCTCGGGCGGGACTCCCTGTAAAATGCCAAGCTGGAAATCCCTGCAAAACTTCACGCTTATGGCCATCAAGGCAACCATTTTCAAGGCAACGCTCCAGATCGCCGACATGGATCGACACTATTATGCCGAACACGCCCTGACGCTGGCGCGGCACCCGTCGGAAACCGACGAGCGCATGATGGTGCGCCTGCTCGCTTTTGCTCTTTACGCCGGCGATGCACTGGCGTTTGGCAAGGGCATGAGCAGCGATGATGAACCCGACCTGTGGCAAAAGGACCTTACCGGCGCGATCAAACACTGGATAGAAGCGGGGCTGCCCGACGAGCGCGTCATCCGCAAGGCCAGCGGACGCGCCGGCCGGGTCACGATCATTTGCTACGGCCGCTCCGCCGGCATCTGGTGGAACGAGAATCGCGACAAGTTGCAGCGCCTGAACAACCTGACCGTAATCAGGCTGCCGATGGAAACCACGCTGGCCCTGGCCGCGCTGGCCAGCCGCACGATGCAACTGCAATGCACGATACAGGAAGGCCACATCATGGTGACCAGCGCTGCCGGGATGACAGAAATCGGACTGGAAGTTTTGCAGGGCGGCTTTCGCCAAGCCGCATGATGGAGCGGCGATGACGACGAAACCGCTGCGCTGCCCGTGCGGGTCGGCCGACTACGCCGCCTGTTGCGGCATCTATCACAACGGCATACCGGCACCGGATGCCGCGGCCATGATGCGCTCGCGTTACAGCGCCTATGTGCTCAGGCTGGAAGCTTATCTGCTTGCCTCATGGCATGACAACACCCGTCCCGCCGCTCTTGATCTTGCAACGGACAATACGAAATGGATAGGACTTGAGATCAGGGGGCACAATGCAGAATCAGCGGACAGAGCCACCGTGGAATTCGTCGCACGCTACAGGATCGGCGGCCGAGCCGGCCGCCTGCATGAGGTCAGCCGATTTGTACGCGAGGATGGGAAGTGGTTTTATCTGGACGGGGAATTTATTAGCGCAACGAATAATTGAACTTGCGAAACAGGGGATCTTGTCGGAACGGGCCAGATACAGCGCGGAGATTCAATCGGGGCTGGCCCTCCAATGTTGCTCCGGCAACCCCTGTTTCAGGAATAAGCGTTTAGCGCTCTGCAGCTGTTCTGGCGTGCCTGCCGCATAGACATCGAAACGGTGCAGGTCGGGATAATTCCTGACGATACCGGCCAGGATGGTTTCCACATCGCCAGAGTGCGGATGGGGAACGTAATTAAAATTATCCAGCGCATCCGCCCAGGCGCGGCACTGGTTGCTCTGATAGTGACCCGCTTCGTCCGCCAGCCAGTGCAGGTCCATCGATTCGGCCAGGTCAAGCGACATCGCGTGCTGGATCAGGCTTTTGATCGGTGCGAAGCCTATGCCGAATGCGACAAAGATGATAGGGCGCGCAGACACATCTTCCAGCACGAACTCGCCGTAAGGGCCCTCCACCTCGACGCTGTCATGCGCTTTCAAACCGCCGAACAGCAGTTCCGAGAATGCATCGCCCGGCCGGTGCGATATATGGATCTCGATATGCCGTTCTTCGCAGGGACAGCTGGCGATCGCGTAGAGCCCGCTCGCACCCTGCGCCGACAGGCGGACCGCCTGCCCGGCCAGGAAACGCAGGCGCTGGCTGCGCGGAGCCTGGAGATGCAGGACTGCCAGCCGGGAATTGAATTCTTCCACCGATTTCACCCTGGCTGTCAGCCGTTGCTCCCGGATGTCGTTCGCCCCCGCCACGCCGGCTTCGAGCACCACATCGTTCACCGCCGCGCAGCAGCACATCAGAAAAACCCCCGAGTCCTTTTCGGACTGGCTCAACACATAGTCATGCGCATGGACTTTTTTGATTTCGCCCGACATCAGGCGCGCCCGGCACTCGCCGCAGTTGCCGTTGCTGCAGCCGTAATTGAGCGACACCCCGGCGCGCAGCGCAGCCTCGAGAATCGTGTCATTGCTCTCGACGAAGAATTCATGCCCGCTGGGCTGGATGGTGACGTGTGCCGACATGATTTTCATTATCCTTTCCTGTGCGATCAGCGCCCGGGCCTGCGCGGCGCCGGGCGGTATTTCTGCCAGGTTGCGCGCTATAAATGCGCGCACCGTGTGCAGCGCATGGCGGGTTGCTTTGCCCTGTTCTTCCGGGCCCTGTTCTTGCTCGATCTCGTCGATTTTTTCGTCCAGCCATGACAACACCTGGCTGTAATGCATCAACAACGCCTTGGTCGCAGCATACTCCCTGCCCAGCTCGATCAGGCGTGCAGACAACACTTCCTTGTCCGGCATCGCCCGTTCGAATACGCGCTTGCCGAAAGCCTTCTCCTTGATCTCCGTGACCCGGCGGTATTCAGCATCATCGTCCCATTTTGCACCGGGAAATGCGCGCAACAACTCATCCAGCTCGACCATGCCATCAAAGGTATCGAGCGTGCCGCCGCGTATCATTTCCTGCAAGGCATGGCGGGATATTCCGACCAGCCTGGTGACGCGGGAAAGAGGCAAGTAATGACTCATGGCTGCATTCTAGGCGGTCTCGACTTTGTTGTGCAAATGCAGTTATACCAAAATCAAGCCGGTGAATTCATCGCTTTCTGCGTGGCATTCCCCAACCCGGCACCGCTTCTGCTAAAGTCCGCGCATGGGAAAATTGACTTTGGATCGCATCCTGCAATCGCAGGGATTTGGCACGCGCAAGTGGTGCGGTGAAGTGGTTGCCGCCGGCGAGGTGAGCATCGCCGGCCAGGTGATCAGCGACAACCACATCTCTCTCGAGACCCGCGGACTGGTGTTCGGGATATTCGGCGAAGAGTGGATTTTCCGCGAAAACGTGTACATTGCCCTGAACAAACCGGCCAATTTCGAGTGTTCGAGAAAAGCCAGCCATCACCCCGGCGTGCACACACTTCTGCCGGAACAATTCGCGCGGCGCGACGTGCAGCCGGTGGGCCGTCTTGATCACGACACCACCGGCCTGCTGCTGATGTCGGATGACGGGCCGTTCATCCACACCCAGTCTTCGCCAAAACGGCACATCCCGAAAGTCTATGTCGCGACCACGCATGATCCGGTCACGCCCGGACTGGTTGCCGCCTTGCTGGCCGGGGTGAAACTGCATGATGAGCCCGCGCCGCTGGCGGCCCTGACCTGCAGCATGGTTGATACTCACCGTATCGAGATCGTGCTGGAACAGGGCAAGTATCATCAGGTCAAGCGCATGCTGGCAGCCGCCGGAAATCATTGTGTCGCGCTGTGCCGTTCGCAGATAGGCGGATTGAAACTCGACGGACTGGGGCTGGCCGGGGGTGAGTGGTGTTACCTGGACGATGCGCAGCTGGCGCTGCTGAAACCGGACTGACCCGCCTGCAACGCCGATCTGCCATGGCTGCGGCACAGACATAACCCGCCCCGGCAAGTTTTCAGGATGAGCGCCATCTGTCCGGAGTAAAATCCGCCTTCATTCATAAAGCCAATCGCAAATGTCCATACAGTGGTTTCCCGGTCACATGAACTCGGCGCGCAGAAAAGCCGCCGAGACCATGGAATTCATCGATGTCGTCATTGAAGTGCTGGATGCGCGCCTGCCCGAAGCGAGCTGCAACCCGATGATCACCGAGCTGCGCCTGCTGCGCCAGCGCCCCTGCCTGAAGATCCTCAACAAGGCTGATCTTGCCGATCCGGCTGCAACCCAGGCCTGGCTGAATTTGTTCAACCGGCAACCGGGTGTCAAGGCGGTGGCGCTAAGCTGCAAAAACAAGGGCGATGCCGCCCGGGTTCCCGCCTTGTGCCAGCAACTCGCGCCGCATCGCAACACCACCCACAAGCCGTTGCGCATGATGATCATGGGGATACCCAACGTCGGAAAATCCACGCTGATGAACACGCTGCTCAAACGCAGGGTCGCAAATGTGGGTGATGAGCCCGCGGTAACAAAATCGCAGCAGAGCCACAACATCAATGAACACATGACGCTCACCGATTCACCGGGGCTGCTGTGGCCCAAGATCGAGAATCCCGAAGATGGCCTCAAGCTTGCCACGATACACGCCATCGGACGCAACGCCACCATCGATGAAGAAGTTGCCGAATATCTCGCCGCCACAGTGCTTGCGCGCTATCCCGGCCTGCTCGCCGCGCGCTATGGTGTTGCCGAGGACGGCCTGGATGGCATGGACGTGATCGAAGCCGTCGCGAAAAAGCGCGGCTGTTTGCTCAAGGGCCGGAGCGGTGAACCCGACATGGAAAAGGCGGCGATGATCCTGCTGACGGATTACCGCAGCGGCAAACTGGGCAGGGTCAGCCTGGAGACCCCGGATACCGGAAAGGCGGTACTTGAGCTGTAGCCATGCCGGCTGCGCTTGTCGCAGCTCCCTTCCCGCAACGCGCACCGCTGCTGCGCAAACCCTGACTTCAAGGAGGCCGCGTTGACTTCTATCCAAAGCGTACTGGCTGCCTTCGTCATCATCCTGATCGATTTGTTGGGCAGGGCGGGCTTGGACAAGGTTCTGGCACTAGCCGGCGGCCCAACCCTGGTTGCCTTGTGGGCGCAACTGCAATCGGTCGTGGAATTGGTCGGCGCGGTAACCACGGCGGGAGTGTTGCAGGGGCTCACGGTGCTGATCACCCAGGCCAGCGAATCGCGCCATGAAAAGGTTCTGCTGCGGGATGCGCTGAAGCTGGGAGCGGGAACATCACTGGCCGCCGGGTTGATCGTGGCGCTTGCCTCGCCCCGGCTGGCAGTTTGGCTCACCCGGGGCGAAATCGAAACGGATTTGTTCTTGCTGGCCGCGCTGGCCGGATGCATCGCGGTCGTGCCCGCCACGCTCAACGCGTATTGGCTGGGCAAACACCAGCAGCAGCGCATGCTGTGGCTGGCACTGCTAACCAGCCTGACATTGCTGCTGGTTGCGGCAAGCGCATGGTTGGGGATGTCATTGCGCGGGCTGATTTGGGTGCAAAGCCTGGTGACAGCCGTCATCGGCATCGTGATCTGGCAGTACATACACAAACTGTCCGAAGTTCGCGACGACAGCGTGGATGAAGCGGAATATTTTCGCAAGCTGGTCAAATTCGTGCCCGTCGGGCTGGTGATCGGCATCATGAGCCCGGTGTCCATGCTGCTGGTGCGCGGCATGTTGTCCGGCACACTGTCATGGAGCGATGTGGGGTTCCTGCAGGCCTTGTGGCGGTCCACCGAATGGGTGACCGCCACTGCGGCAGGCGTACTGTCGCTGATCTTTCTGCCGCGTTTCAGCAGCACTTATGGTTCGGCGAAATTCAGGAAGGAGATGATGCGTGCCGGGGTGATGGTGCTGGTTCCGGCTGCGTGTCTGCTGCTGCTTATATTTTTCAACCAGCGCTCCATGTTGGCAGCGCTTTATGACGCGCGCTTTGTCGTGAGCGATAAAACAGCCGGGCTGTTCATGCTGGGTTGCTGGATACGCATCGCCGCCTGGCTGTTCCTGTTCGGTCTTTTCTCCGCACACCGCACGGGACTGATCATGGCGGGAGAGGCCTTGTCCCTGCCCCTGTATGCACTGCTGTTGTGGCTATTCGCCAGCGGCATGACGATGGAGCGCAGCGCGCTGCTTTATCTGGCCAGTTATCTCGTCTACCTGGCCTTCAGCGCGGCCGGCCTGCTATATTCGGCACGTGTCACCGCTGCCTCCCAACGCAATGCGGAACACAAATGAGTTTTTGAATTGCGACCCGTGTTTTGCCTGATACCCTTGCCGGACAGGTTTCGCGAAGTTTGAGAACCGGCGGTACGAGTATCCCGCAAAACCCTGATGCAGTCGGCCCGAAATATCGCCGTGAAAACCGCAGTCTCCGCACAAACGCATGCTGTGCAACAGTGGCGCGGAATATCTGCCGCTAGCGAATGGCCCGCATAATTTGTGTACAATCTCGCCGGACACAAGTTTCCGTATTGTTCCGGGGAATGAATAACCGCCCGGAAAGCGGACTTCAACCGATGTCCGGTGAAATGAACGGCACAAGGAGCAAATGATGACAAGGTTCACACAGACTGTGATTGCAGCATGGGCAGGGATCGTGATTGCCGGATTGTCCGGTTGTGGCGGGGGTGAGAAGGCTCCCCCTCCGGCCCCTGTTGTAGCGGCCGTTCCCCTTACCATCGGCGGCTCGGTGACCGGACTTACCGGCAACGGGCTGGTAATCCAGCTCAACGGGGCCAATGATCTTGCAGTCAGCGCCAACGGCAAATTCAACTTCCCCAAAAACCTGACCAAAGGAAGTGCCTACTCGGTTACCGTCAAAGTCGCGCCTTTCTCCCCTGTCAAACAGAGCTGTACCGTAGCGCAGGGGAGTGGCACCATTGCCGCCGCAGCCATCAGCAACGTCACCATCAATTGCACCACCGACAGCTACGCCATCGGGGGTACGGTTTCCGGCCTTGCCGGCAAGGGGCTGGTGCTTCAGCTCAACGGGGCAACCGACCTGGCGATAGCAACCAACGGCAAGTTCATTTTCCCCGGGATGCGCCTGCCCGACGGAAGCGACTACAATGTAGCCATCAAATCGACGCCAGCCAAGCGCAAGTGCACGATAAAGCCGGTCAGCGCCGCTTTTGACAAGGACACGCTCAACATCGTCTCCGTCACCTGTTCCGCTAAAGGACGCCGCAAATAACCGGGAAGTAATGTCACCCCGATATAACAGAATTGCCAATGTGGAAGCACTTCGACTCGACCTGTTCGGAATCCTGGCCCACCCGCCGGTTCCAATAGCCGCTCGCAATATTCGCATTTGTCACCTTCGGGTGGAAGCCTTGGGTAAACGATGAAATTTTTGCTGCCGGAAGATGATCTGATCCTGGAATGGAAACGCCGCCTCGTATTCTGGAGCGGAGCAATCAGCGTTGGGATTGCCGCAATTCTGTTCGCAATTGCCGCCGAGTGGGCGAACGGCGTATTCCACAAATTGCTTGCCGTTTCACCTTATCTGCCCCTGCTGGTCACACCGCTCGGACTCGCGCTGATCCTGTTCATCACCCGCAAGTACTTTCCGGGATCGCAAGGCAGCGGCATCCCCCAGGTCATCGCATCGCTGGACCCGAAAGAAAGCAGCAAGGTTCGCGAACAGGTGCTGTCACTGCGCGTGACGATCGGGAAAATCGTGCTCACCATCGCGGGGTTGATGTGCGGTACGTCGGTGGGACGCGAAGGCCCCACCGTGCAAATCGGCGCATCCATCATGCATAAACTGGGCAGTCTTGCGCGTTTCCCCAGGCACGACCTGGAAAAGGGGCTGATACTCGCCGGCGCCGCGGCCGGGGTTGCCGCCGCTTTCAACACGCCGCTGGCGGGCATCGTGTTCGCCATCGAAGAGATGAGCCGCTCATTCGAAGAGCACAACAGCACTACCATCCTCATGACTGTGATCATCGCAGGGATCACTTCGCTTGCGCTGCTCGGGAACTATTCCTATTTCGGCCACACCTCGGAATCCATGGGTTTCGGCAAAGAATGGTACGTGGTCATCGTATGCGGCATCGCGGGCGGGCTGCTGGGCGGAGCGTTCAGCCGTGCACTGATCGAGGTCAACAAGGGCCTGACAGGGCGCATGGGTACATGGATACGGGAAAAGCCCATCGCGTTTGCGGCAGTCTGCGGGTTGCTGCTGGCACTGGTCGGACTCGCTTCCGGCAACAATACATACGGCAGCGGATACAGCGAAGCGAAATCGCTGCTCGGCGGCAATTCCACTTTTCCGGAAAGTTACGGCCTGCTGAAAATGACCGCCACTGCGATATCGTACGTCAGCGGGATACCCGGCGGGCTCATGGCACCCACGCTTTCCGCGGGAGCGGGGTTCGGCGCCAATATTGCGCCCTTCTTCACCACCGTGCCGGCGAGCGCAACGATCATACTCGGCATGGTCGCCTACTTCGCCGGGGTTACCCAGGCACCCATCACCGCTTTCGTCATCGTCATGGAAATGACAGACAACCACGAAATGGTGTTGCCGCTGATGGCCGCCGCGTTCATTGCCAAAGCCTGCTCGCGGCTGGTGTGCCCGACACCGATATTTCACACCATGGCACAGAATTTCGTTTACAAGCCACCTCCACCAAAGGATTTCGGAAGCAGGACTTCGTTTATCCAGCGCGAATCCGACTAAAAATATTCAGCGCCCAATTTGCAACCGGGTCCCGCACTTGCCGCTGATCGTTGGCCGCAAAAGCGATCCGGGTCAGTTCAGCCTGTCCGCGTCTCGCGCGCCTTCTTGATCGATATTGTGAAAGTAGTCCGCCTCCAGCCACATGACGTTGATGATGCCAAACGCCATTGCCAGGCCGACTCCAAGCATCCAGGCAAAATACCACATGGTTATTCCTTTCAATAAACGTTGTGTTCGTTGGCGCGTATCGACTCGACCGTGATTTTTCCGCGCAACACCCGGTACACCCAGGAGGTATATGCCAGCACAATGGGCAGGAAGATGACCACCACCCAGAACATGATTTGCAGTGTTTTATGGCTGGATACCGCATCCCATATGGTCAGGCTGCTTCCCGGGTCTGTGCTCGATGGCATGATGAAGGGGAACATCGCAATGCCTGCGGTAAAGATCACTCCGGCGATCATCACGGAACTCGAGATGAAAGCCACAATGGTTTTTTTCGCCCCTGATGCAACTATCGCCAGCAAGGCGCCAACGATAGCCAGAAGCGGTGCCAGCCACAGCCAATGATGGCCGCTGTAATTGTCCATCCATGCCCCCGCCGCTTTTTCCACCACCTTGTCCAGCGGAGTCGACACGGCATCGGCGGGCAGCATGGTAACGATGCGGTAGCCTTCTATCCCCCGCATGATCCAGACGCCGGCGAGCACGAAGGCAAGGATGAACACCG
>JAJZEQ010000253.1 GCA_021851345.1 Pseudomonadota bacterium | reverse complement strand
CGACACCGTCGAATCGATGGTGTCCTGGGTTGCTGCTGTGGAGCGCAAGGACGGCCCCAGCAGCCTGATTTTCAGCCGCCAGAACCTGGCATTCCAGAAGCGCGATGCGGCGCAGATCGCCAACATCCGCAAGGGTGCTTACGTGTTGTCCGAGGCAGCCGGCGGCAAGCCGCAGGCGGTGATCATCGCAACCGGTTCGGAGGTGGGACTGGCGATGGATGCGCAAAAGACCCTGGCAGGCGCGGGAATAAATGTGCGCGTGGTATCGATGCCTTCCACCAATGTGTTCGACAAACAGGACCAGGCATACAAGGACAGCGTGTTGCCCAGGGGCATAAAGCGCGTGGTGGTCGAAGCGGGCGTCACCGGCGGCTGGTACAAATATGTCGGTCTGGACGGTGCAATTGTGGGCATGGATAGCTTCGGTGAATCCGCCCCCGCACCGGAGCTGTTCAAGCACTTTGGATTTACCGCGGAGAATGTGGTGAAGGCCGTGAAAAGCGTGCTGTAAATTTTTTGATAATTATAAGGGAGAGTGATAATGGCAATTCGTGTCGGTATCAATGGATTCGGTCGCATCGGGCGCATGGTATTCCGTGCCGCGATAAAAGATTTTCCGGAAGTCGAGGTTGTTGCCATCAATGATTTGCTGGAACCGGACTACCTTGCCTATATGCTCAAGCACGACTCCGTGCATGGCCGTTTCAAGGGTGAGGTTTCAGTCGACGGCAACACCCTGATCGTCAACGGCAAAAAAATCCGCCTGACTGCGATCAAGAATCCGGCCGAGCTGAAATGGGATGAGGTCAAGGTCGATATCGTGGTCGAAAGCACGGGCTTCTTCCTGACCAAGGAAACCTGCCAGGCACACCTGGACGCGGGCGCCAAAAAGGTCATCCAGTCAGCACCGAGCAAGGATGACACCCCGATGTTCGTGTACGGCGTGAACCACGTGAAATATGCCGGCGAGAAGATCGTCTCCGCGGCATCCTGCACCACCAATGCGCTGGCGCCGGTCGCCAAGGTGCTGAACGACACCTGGGGCATCAAGCGCGGCCTGATGACCACCGTGCATGCCGCAACTGCGACGCAGAAGACCGTTGATGGCCCATCCAGCAAGGATTGGCGCGGCGGCCGCGGCATACTGGAAAACATCATCCCGTCGTCCACCGGTGCCGCCAAGGCGGTTGGCGTGGTGATACCCGAGCTGAACAAGAAGCTGACCGGCATGGCGTTCCGCGTGCCGACCTCGGACGTGTCCGTGGTTGACCTGACGGTGGAATTGAGCAAGGCCGCAACCTATGAAGAAATATGCGCTGCAATGAAGAAGGCCTCCGAAAGCGGCCCGCTGAAAGGCGTGCTTGGCTATACCACCGAGAGCGTTGTCTCGACGGATTTCCGCGGCGAAACCTGCCCGTCCGTTTTCGACGCCGGCGCGGGCATTGCGCTGGACCCGACCTTCGTCAAGGTTGTGGCCTGGTACGACAACGAGTACGGCTATACCTGCAACTTGATGCGCATGCTGACCCATATCGCCAAGTAACCCGTTTCACGGGGGCCGGGTGATATCCGGCTCCCGGTTTAGCAAGCTTGCATCAAAGGAAAAAAACATGTCCGTTATCAAAATGACCGATCTGGATCTCAAGGGGAAACGCGTGCTGATCCGCGCGGATTTGAATGTGCCCGTCAAGGACGGAAAAGTGACTTCCGATGCGCGCATCACCGCCTCGATGGCCACCATAGACTTTGCGCTGAGAGCCGGGGCGAAGGTGATGGTGACATCACATCTGGGCCGCCCGACTGAAGGCGTTTATTCGGAAGAGAATTCGCTAAAGCCGGTGGCCAATGTCGTCGCCAACAAACTGGGCAAACCGGTGCGCCTGATCCGGGATTGGGTGGGCGGCGGCTTCAATGTTGCCGACGGCGAGCTGGTGCTGCTGGAAAATTGCCGTTTCAACAAGGGCGAAAAGAAAAGCACGGAAGAAACAGCGCGCAAGTACGCCGCGCTGTGCGACGTGTTCGTGATGGATGCATTCGGCACCGCGCACCGCGCCGAAGCCTCTACACACGGCGTGGCCAAATATGCCCCGGTTGCCGCCGCCGGCATTCTGTTGACCCGGGAACTGGAAGCCCTGACCAAGGCGCTGCTCAGCCCGGCACGCCCGATGGTGGCCATCGTCGGCGGGAGCAAGGTATCGACCAAGCTGACCGTGCTGGAAAGCCTGTCGGAAAAAGTGGACCAGATGGTGGTCGGCGGCGGAATCGCCAACACCTTCCTCAAGGCGACCGGACATCCGGTCGGCAAGTCGCTGTGCGAAAACGATCTGGTTCCAACCGCGCAGGCGCTGTTGGCCAAGATGTCGGCAAGGGGTGCAAACATTCCGATCGCGACCGATGTCGTGGTCGGCAAGGAAGCGCCGTTTGTGGCCGGCAATGAAAACACCCCGGCGATAATCAAAGACGCCAAGGACGTGGCTGATGATGAGATGATTTTCGATATCGGCCCGAAATCCGCGCAGGAACTGGCGGACATCATCATGAAAGCGGGCACGGTGGTATGGAACGGACCGGTGGGTGTGTTCGAATTCGACCAGTTCGGCGAAGGCACCAAAAAGATCGCGGCGGCGATCGCAGAAACCAGGGCATTCACGCTGGCCGGAGGCGGTGACACCATAGCCGCGATCCAGAAGTACGACATCTATGACAAAGTGTCTTACATCTCCACTGCCGGCGGCGCATTCCTGGAGTTCCTGGAAGGCAAAAAACTGCCTGCCGTGGAAATTCTGGAACAGCGCGCCAGCCAACAACAATAACCGGAAAGTAAAAAACACATGCTGCGTAGAACAAAGATAGTCGCAACGCTTGGACCTGCTTCCAAAGACCAGAAAGTGCTGGAGAAAATGATACGCGCAGGCGTCGACCTGGTGCGGATGAATTTCTCGCACGGAACAGCGCAAGACCACATGAAGAGCGCCGAAACAGTGCGCGCCGCAGCCAAGGCATGCGGAAGGACTGTGGGCATACTCGCGGATTTGCAGGGCCCGAAGATACGCATACGCAAATTTGAACACGACAAGATCGTGCTGAACGTCGGCGACACCTTTATTCTCGATGCTTCTTTTGACGGGCTGGGCAACCAGGAGCGCGTCGGTCTCGATTACAAGGAGCTGCCCAACGATGTCAGCGCGGGCACAGTATTGCTGCTCAACGACGGCATGCTTGAATTTCACGTTAAAGAGGTGAAAGGAGCCCAGGTCATTTGCAATGTGGTGCGCGGCGGGGCGTTATCCAACAACAAGGGCATCAACCGCAAGGGCGGCGGCCTGACCGCGCCGGTGCTGACCGACAAGGACAAGGAAGACATCAAGATCGCCGCGCTGATCAAGGCGGATTACCTGGCGGTGTCCTTCCCGCGCAGCGGCGATGACATGCGAGTGGCGAGAGAGCTGATGCATGCGGCAGGAGGCAAGAGTCTGCTGATGGCCAAGATTGAGCGCGCCGAAGCGATCCCGGCGCTGGCCGACATCATCGAGGCGTCGGACGCCATCATGGTGGCGCGCGGCGACCTGAGCGTGGAAGTCGGCGACGCGGCCGTGCCGGGGCTGCAAAAACGCATGATCAAAATGGCGCGTGAAAAGAACCGCCTGGTGATCACCGCCACACAAATGATGGAATCAATGATCAACAACCCGATCCCGACGCGCGCGGAAGTCTCTGACGTGGCCAACGCCGTGCTGGACGGCACCGATGCGGTCATGCTGTCGGCGGAGACCGCAGTGGGCGATTATCCGGTGGAAACCATAGAGGCGATGGCGCGTATCTGCCTCAAGGCCGAAGCCGAGGGCGAGGACCATATGATAGACCGCCGCACCGTCTCGCAAAAGTTTTCCCGCATCGACCAGTCGATCGCGATGTCGGCGCTGTTTGCCGCGTCGCACCTCAAGGTGAAGGCGATCGTCGCGCTGACGCAGTCCGGCTCCACCCCGCTGTGGATGTCGCGCCTGAATGCCGGGGTGCCGATCTTTGCGATGACCCCGTTGCCGGAGACATTGAGCAAGGTGACACTGTTCAGCGGCGTGCATCCTATCGCTTTCGAAAGCAAGGCCAAGGACTATTCCCAGACGCTGCGCGATGCGGAGGACGAACTGGTGCGCCTGAAGCTGATTGCAACGGGAGACTTGATGGTGATGACCATCGGTGAATCGATCGGTCAATCCGGGCACACCAACACCATGAAAATCGTCAAGGCAGGCGATCACAAGAAACACTGATGGTAGAGAAAACAGGCAATCGGAATTAGACTGTCAGCCTCGATATTCGGGATGCAATTCCCGGTTTTGAATTTTTAATTAGGAGAAAAAAATGGCTTTGGTATCCATGCGTCAACTACTCGATCATGCGGCTGAAAACGGCTACGGCCTGCCTGCATTCAACGTCAACAACCTCGAACAGGTCAAAGCCATCATGGAAGCTGCGGACGAGACCAACAGCCCGGTGATCATGCAGGGCTCGGCCGGCGCGCGCAAATATGCGGGCGAAGCCTTCCTGCGCCACCTGATCGCGGCGGCGGTGGAATCCTACCCGCATATCCCGGTCGTGATGCACCAGGATCACGGCGCATCGCCGGCAGTATGCATCAATGCGATCCGCAGCGGCTTTTCCAGCGTGATGATGGACGGCTCTCTGAAAGAAGATGCCAAGACCCCGGCTTCGTTTGAATACAACGTGGACGTCACCCGCCGCGTCGTCGAGATGTCCCACGCGGTCGGCGTTTCTGTCGAGGGCGAACTGGGCTGCCTGGGCTCGCTGGAAAGCGGCATGGGCGAAAAGGAAGACGGCCACGGCGCGGAAGGCGTGCTGACCCATGACCAGCTGCTGACCGACCCGGAAGAGGCCGCCCAGTTCGTGCGCCAGACCGGCGTGGACGCATTGGCGATCGCCATCGGCACCTCGCACGGCGCCTACAAGTTCACCAAGCCGCCCACCGGCGAAACGCTGGCGATCAGCCGCATCAAGGAAATCCATGCGCGCATCCCCAACACTCATCTGGTGATGCACGGCTCATCGTCGGTGCCGCAGGAATGGCTGAAGATCATCAACGAATTCGGCGGCGACATGGGCCAGACCTACGGCGTGCCGGTGTCGGAGATCGTCGAGGGCATCAAGCACGGCGTGCGCAAGGTCAATATCGACACCGACCTGCGCATGGCATCCAGCGGCTCGGTGCGCCGCTACCTGGCGAAAAATCCCAAGGATTTCGACCCGCGCAAATTCCTGGCCGAGTCGACCAAGGCGATGAAGGACATCTGCAAGGCGCGCTACGAGGCTTTCGGCAGCGCCGGCCAGGCGGGCAAGATCAAGCCGATCTCGCTGGACGCGATGGCGATCCGTTATGCCAAGGGCGAACTGAAGGCCGTCGTCAAGTAAGCCGGCCTTTTCTGGCGAAAAAAGCAAAGCGGCCTCCGGGCCGCTTTGCTTTTCCGCCATAGCGGCTGCCGCGCTACTGGAACAGTTCCTGGGTTTGGAGCGTGTTGGTTCCGTCACTTCCCCCGCTGATCAGCACCTGGCCGATTTGCAGCGGCGCGGCGGTGTGAAAATACCTCGCCACATTCATGGAGCCGGTGGCGGAAAAGGTATTAGCCGTTGGGTCATACAGGTCCGCGCTGTTGGTGTAAGTTGTTGCCGAATTTTGTCCTCCAGCGACCAGCACTAGGCCGTTGGACAGCAGTGTGGCGCTGTGTCCATATCTTGCCGTTACAGTGCTGCTGGCGGTGGAAAAACTAGTTGTCCCGTCGTATAGCTCGGCGCTGGGGGGGTAATACGCGTTAGAACCTACTATTCCGCCCGATCCCCCATAGATCAGCACCTTGCCGTTGGGTAACAGCGTGGCGGTGGGCCCGCTTCTGGGCACTGCCATGTTGCCGGTGGCAGAGAAGCCTCCTGCTCCTGCATTTCCGGCCGGGTTGTACAGCTCCGCGCTGTTGAGAACACCTGAGCTGCCCGTGCCCCCGGCGATCAACACCAAGCCGTCGGGCAGCAGCGTGGCGGTGAACTCATACCTGGCCGTCACCAAGGGGCCGGTGGGGCTGAACGTCTTGGCTACCGGGTCGTAGAGCTCCGCGCTGGCGAGAATCGCCCCTGTACTACCGATCCCACCGGCGACCAGCACTTTGCCGCTAGGCAGCAGCACGGCGCTGTGAAAATAGCGCGGCGTCGCCATGGGGCCGGTGATGGAGAAGGTGGCGGATGCCGCTGAATAGATTTCCGCACTGGCGAGAGCACCTACCGCGCCCTTCCCCCCGGCGACCAGTACATCGCCGCCGGGCAGGCGCGTGGCCGTGTGTTGAAACCTGGCCGTGGCCATGGAGCCGGTGGCGGCGACGCTGGATGGCGGCGTAAATGTTTCCGCGCTGGCGAGGAAATTGCTCGAGGCGTCCTCTCCCCCGGCGATCAACACGCTGCCGCTAGCCAGCGGCGTGGCGGTGTGCAATTGCCTGGCCGTCGTCATGCCGGTGGAGGCGGTGAAAGTTCCTGCCGGAAGCCCGCCGGAGTACACGTAAGAATAGGTTTCGGCGGACAACAGGGAATTCGGAGGTGTTGGAAACACCGCGCTGACGCGATAATAATAGGTGCTCCCTGTGGTGAGTCCGGAGTGGACGTAGGATGAGGTTGTGCTGGTGAAATTGGCGTTACCAGTGGTAATTCCAGGCGCTGTTCCCCAGTAGATGTTGTAAGAGCTGGCTCCCGATACTGGCGTCCAGGATACGGTTACTTGGTTGACTCCAGATACTGTTGCGGACACCGAAAAGACACCTATCGGCGGAGCGGGCGCCACCGCCAGTACCGCATTGGCGGAAGCATTAGGGTATGTCGCGGTTATCGTGGTGCTGCCCGACGCAACGCCGGTGGCGATCCCGTTACCACTGGTGAGATTACCTGTGCTGATAGTGGCGGTACCGGTGGCGGACGATGACCAACTCACCGTGTTGGTGATGTCGCCAGCAGATGCGCCGCCGGTGTAGGTGCCGGTGGCGGTGAAGCCGGTGGTCTGCCCGATAGCGACAGAAGCGCTGGTCGGCGAAATGGTGATGCTTTGGAGTGTTGCAACCGACAACGTTGCGGTAACGACCTGGCTATTGTACGAGGCGCTAATCGTGGCGGTGCCTGGCCCCACGCCAATGGCGACGCCGCCGGAGCTGATGGTGGCGACCGAGGTGTTACTCGATGCCCAAGCGGTTGAACTGGTGACGTTGGCGGTGGTGCCATTGGAGTAGGTGCTGGTGGCGATGAAGGCGGTCCGCTGCCCGGGCATTATGGTCGTACTGGTCGGTGTAATGGCGAGGCTGCTGAACAAGGTCGGGAGGGCGGAGGGTGGTGCTGTACCGCCGCCGCCTCCGCAGGCGGACAACAGCGTGCCGGACAGCAGCAAAGCGACGGCCAGAAAATTCGCGCAAAGCTTGCCCGCCTCGCCCAGCCTGCTCAGCCCCAAGCGGCGCCGGTCCGGTTGGTTCGGGCTGGGATTGTTCGGGTTCAGTTTATCCGGGAATTGCATGCTGTGCTCCATCCTTATTGTTAATTGGCCAATTTTTCAAACATGTTTGTTTATCTATGACTACCAGCTTGTTGCTGCATGGTCTCCCCGGCCTTGGGCGCGTTTTTGAAACAAGGCCGGGAGCGCGCGAAACACCGATCTCGTCAGTCATTCTGCATATACCAGTAAGTCCGCTTGCGGCTGGTGGATACATTGATGGGCGGACTGCAAGCAGCCAGCGCAGAGGTATTGCAAGTGCTGTTGCCATTTTGCTGGCTTTGACCCTCGTCCCCGACACCGCAGCCGATACAGAACGGAACCTGGATGGTCTTTCCGGTGGAAGGATCGACGATGTTGACGACGCCCGCCACAGGCGAAGGGGGCAGCCCGCCGGAATCCCACTCGCCTCTCGAATAGGCTCCGCTGAATGGGCTGAGCTGGTAGGACGCAGCCTCTCCCAGAGGATCTTCGCACTGGTTTACGTTGGTGCTGGGCTTGTCGGGTTTGTTGGTGCCGAAATAGACATAGCCCGCCACCACCAACGGTGCGTTGACGCATTTTTCGCCTGTCTTGAGCGTGATGTAGTAGCCGTCCAGCGTGCCGGGGTAGGTGGTCGCAGTGGCGTCGAACAGATTGGCGGTACTCCCGGTGAGCTCCGTAATGGGCACCATACCGCTGCCGTCGGAACCGGTAAGGGTGTCCTTGAGCATGTATATACGGTTCACCACGTTGTAGGAAGCCTGGGGATAGGTGGTTGGATCCGTATAGATTGGCGGATTGGCGTAGAGCGGATGCTCGCGGTCACCGCTGCCGGCGAACACAGCATCATATCCGCTCACGGAAATCACTTCGGGCGCATAGAGGAATTTTCGCGGCGTCACGCCGCCAGCGCATGGCCCGGTGTTGCAACCCAGAGCCGCGAACTTTTCGACCTGCCAGTTGGCAGGCAGATTGCCTGCCGTAGGCTCGAGGTCCACGCGCCAGATGTTGCCGCCCACATCGCCCACGTACATCCGGTCGATAAATCCGTCGCTGTCGCGATCCATCAAGGTGATATCGGACGGGATGCTGTAGATCATGTTCGGCAGGGTGCAAGCCGCCGAAGCATCGGGGCACGACAGGGAAGCACCGTAGGTGGCCTTCCACACCAACGCGCCGGTGGTCGCATCCAGGATGTAGATGCCGCGCCCCATGGTGTCGGCTGTAGGCGGCTCTGCGTCCTCCGCGGTGTCGTAGCCGCCCGCAAAAATCAGCACCGGATTCGCGTAGCCCTTGACCATGGCAACCTTGGGCTGCGACCAGGTCTGGCCGAGTTCGCTAAAACCGGTATCTGCATTGCTGTGCTTCCACAGGAATTTCGGGGCGGTTGGAGTCGTTACATCCAGTGCATAAATGAATCGCCCGCCCCGGCGCATGGTCAGATAGATGTAGGCCGTTTGGGTGCCGCCGCTGGAATTGATCAATTGGTATAAGCCGGTCGGCCCGTCGGTAAAATAGTCCTTCAGCGTCGGGGCGGGAATGATCCCCGTCGTTGTAGAGGGAAACAAAATGACCGGACTGTTGTCATGCAGCCGCTTCAGTTTGCCATAAAATTCGCTCGGGATGAACCCCCACAACTCGCCTCCGGCAGGTGTGGTGCCGATGGCGCTGGTCTGGTTGCCGTTGACTGCGCGGTATACGCCATCGTTGGCACCATAGAAAACCACGACGCCCGTCCCGGTGCCATAGTTGATCACTACCGGCCGCGAGTGGAGCACGTCACCATGGACATAGGGGCGAATATTGACAGGGCTTCCCGGACCAAATTCATCGTTTAAATAATCGTAGCCGCGCACCCATTCGGTGAGATTGGTCCGGGTGGTGCTGCTGGTGGCTGTTGCGGAAGAGAGGGTTGCCGGGCTGGCCAGCGGTGCCGGCGAAGAGTACTGGTAGGTAAATGTGTTCGCATCGACCACGGTGATCGTCCAGGTGCCGTCGTAGCCGGCAGGCGTCGCTCCGGCAATGGTGATGGAGGCCCCGTTGGGGAAGCCGTGCGCGGTGGACGTGACCGTCGCGGTATTGGGCGTGTATTTGCACGTCGTATCGCTTCCGCCGACGCTCACCGAGGTTCCCACGGTAAAGGTGGTGGAGGTGACCGAGGTGATCGTGCCTACCGTGCCGTTCAAGCCGGTCAGCGTAGATGTCGTGCAGGATGAGAAAGTCACCAGTTGACCGGGAACCGGGAACGGACTGGGCGCCACGGCCGGAGTCACCTGGACCAGGTTGGAGAGGATGGCCGCGCAGCCGCTGGGGTTGGCAGCCGGGCAGGCCGCTAAATTCGGTGTTCCGCCGCCGCCCGCATTGGTGTAGGTGAACTGGGTGCCGGAAAGGATGGCCGACACCGTGCAGGAAGGAGTACAGTCGTATTTCGACGCGCCGGTAGCCACTTTGAGTATGGAACCGACGGCAATTTTCGCCATGTCGGTCGTGGAGATGGTCGCCGTGACTGTGGACCCGGCCTTGGAAAGCGCGATGATAGAAATCGAGGTCCCTCCCGAGCTGGTGAGCGTGGTGACATTGCTGGTCGTTACCGCGGAAGTGACTCCGGTGATGGATGACACGGCTCTTGAACCTGTGCCCAGCATCGCATCGGTAATAGCGGCATTCGAGGGATCAAATGCATCGGCCGACAACAGCGTGCTGGTGCCGCCGCATGCAGATCCGCTCGGGCAATAGGTGTACAAATTGCGCGGGTTGGTGGTCGAACCGGGAGCCGCCCCGTAGTTGTTGGTTAGGTTGGCCAGGCGCATGACCATCGCCGCTCCACCCTTCTCGACCATTTCGCCGTCCGGCAAATCATAGGCCCCGGCAACGCCATTGATCCGGTTTACCCAGAACCCGTTGGTGGGTTCGGCCGGGTTGCAGGCAGGCAGAACATTGTAAGGTGATACATTGTAAAACGAGGTATTGCCCGAGCTGGTGCAGTCCCAAAAACTGGCCGCATTGGGAGACATGAATCCGGTTCCTGCGGCGCTGATCGCCGGGGTTCCCGTGGCGTCAGCCAGTTGCAGGGTTTTGGTGGTCGGATCATAAATAAACTGGTACTGCTTGAGGTTGCCAAACCACATCGGCTGACCGCCCGAATCCGGGCGGAACATGCCCATGTAAATCTGGTTCAGGTAGGTGCCTTGGGCGTTCACGCTGACCGGCAGGCTGGATGAGGAGAACACGCTGTTGACGGCTTGCACTTCGTTGAGGATGCGCGTGATGGCTTGCTGGATGTCAAATGCGGTGCCGGTGGAGAAATACTTGCCGCCGCCACTTCTGGCCATGCTTTCGAGCAGGGCCGGGTAGTCCGGTTTGCAAGCGCTGCCCAGCACCCCGATGGTATAGGTGGTGATTTTCTTGGTGCCGGGCATGATGCCGGTGACCAGATCGGTGCTGTTCATGTAGCGCGCCCATTCGTCCGCATACAGGCCGGACACATTGCTGTGGGTGGGCATGGTATAGCTGGGCGAGCAGGAAAAGGTGCTGGTTCCATAGGTGCCGGAAGGGATGGTAATGGTCGAGCTCAGCGTGGTCACCTGAGCGCTGGTCAGGGCGGCATTTCCGGTGATCGTGGTGGTCAGCTGGGTGCCTGGCGTGGAGCTGGCATCGCCGGGGCTGCTGGAGGAGCCGACAGCGTTGCCGATGAATACCACGTAATTTTTGGGGCAGCCGGTCAGCGGCGACGTGTAGTCAGTGCCGGACATGCCGGTTTTGCCGGCATAATAGGCCCAGGCTTCCTGCATGGCCTGTGCGGTGGCTTCATTATTGGCCTGTTGACTGGTGCCGGACCATGCCTTGATGGTATTGATGAGCGTGGTCTGGTTCGCGGACGACATCGGGGCGAGCGGAACCATCAGGCAACCGCCCGTACCGCTCGAGTTACAGCCGTATCCGATCGAGGATTTGTTGTAGACCATGATGCCGACGTTGACCACCGGATTTCCATTGGCCTGGAACGGCAGGGCATTGATCGCATTGACCAGCGCGCATTGCTCAATGCCGCCGGCGGTGCTACCCAGACTGGGCGACGTGCCATCGTAATATGTGCATGCGGGGGCGCTGGCATTCCAGTTGGCTGAGTTATCCATTATGAACAGCACGTTGGGCAGGCTGGCTCCCGTTACGCTGGCTGCGGCGCTGTACAGGTCAATGTCCTGTGCTCTGCCCTGAGTGGGAAGGGTCAACAAGGCAACGAACAGGCAATTCAGAAAATATCGTATGGTTTTCATGATGACTTTCTCCGGGTTGCTGAAACAGTAAAGCATGGCGATTTCAGGTAATGAATATAATCTCTGTCTGTCATGGGCATACCGTTCCTGCAGGAACGCGCATGGCCACCCCTTGATTGACGGTAACCAACGCACCGGTCTGGGTGCTGTCGTTGACCGTTGCCGAAACAGTCCATTGCTGCGAATAACACCACGACATATTCGGTGCGATCGGTACGCCCGAGACATACATGATCCCTGTCGCACCGGCAGTGCTGGCGCTATAACAGGGAAAGTCGTTGGGGTCGTTCATGTTGAGACTGGCGTTTGCGACGGGCACAGAGCCCGTGCAAACGGGGGCGGACACTTGCGCAACATAATCGGTCACCCCGTCTTTGTTGATGTCGATCGCAAGGGGTGAGGAAACCGGGTTGACGGTGAAATTGCTGCTTATCACCCCCTCAATGGCCTGCTGCGCGACGGCGCGGGCTTCGTCACGGAATTGCGTATTCCCCACGATCTGGACGCCGGAGGTTGTGCTGTTGATGGCCGATATCGCGATCAGGGTCAGCAGCACCAGCATAATGAGGGCCACCAGCAAAGTGCTGCCGCGCTGTTGTTTGAGCGGATTCATGGCGTCCCCTTCCGCCCGGCAGGATTGCCGGAAGGGTTTCCGGGGCAATATCATCGGCAAGGCAAAGAAGCGCATGGCGTCTCCCTCCTTCCGGCCGGGTTGACCAACCGAATTAACTGCGTATAGCTGTGGCGCTTATAGTTCTGCAATTGCGGATAGGTGGTTGGGTAAGGCGAGGCATTATAGGGAGAAGCATTGAAAGGCCCCACGGTACCTGCCGTTCCGAGATTGTAAGTTTTGCTGTCGCTATAACCCCAGGTCGGATCCTGATTGCGGGCCACCAGATTGATTTTTACCGAAACGACGTTCGACCAATCGGTGATAGAGCACAGGGAACAATCGACGTATCGGTCTGCCTCCCCATCGCTAGTGTCATCCACGCCATAGTCGATTTGCATGTATTCGATCCCTTCGACCAATGGCGTGACTACGAAATTGCCGCTACCGGCAGGGTCGAACTCCACCCGCTTCAAGGTGGGGATGCCATCGCCCGCGATGTCGTAGGGCGACACAAAATAAGCCTGTACCAGGAATGGCCGAAGCGGTGCCAAGGTTGCCGTGGTTGCGCAAGTTTTCAGATATAGCGGGAAAGCAGCCGGTGCGGTGGCGATTACATAATTGATGGCGTCGGATGGGCAGCTGGAAACCTGTAGATAGATTGTGCCGCTGACAGCCGTTGATGGCTGCGGTAGCGAAACCGTGCTGGCCCTGCGCACCACCAATATGTCGCTGCCTGGATTTAATGCCACGTTTGGGACGGCCGCACACAATGCAGAGAATACGGGCGTACTCGTGGTCGACGCATTGTAGCCTTGTACAGCCACGCGCATGATGTCGAGATTCTCGGTCGAGTTGGTGAGGGCTGTCTTGTCACAGGGATCATAAAGCGCGGCGGGGATACCGCTCGTCGGAACATAGCTATCGTAGAAACCCGCCAACCTCAGGTTGTCGGATAAAAGTTCAATCGCATAGCGTCCGTTATCAATCATGCGATTGGATTTTTCCAGCTCGGCCCGTGTCTTGCTCTGATTGATGAACAGGGTGGACAGGGTGACCAGAATGAGCAGGCCGATGGTAATAGAAATCATCAGCTCGATCAGCGACAGGCCGCGCTGGAGGCCGGATTGGGGATGGATTGTTTTCCCGATTGACTGTTTCATGGTGGGCTGCTTCATGATTAATTCAAATCCGCTATGCCTATAGGCAATGTGACCACCCGGTGCAAGGCTTCTTGGGTGGCGCCGCTTCTGTCTTTGTATAGGCCCAATCCGCAATTAGCCGGCGAAGGGGGCGTAGTTACAACTATGGGGGCCGCCGTATTGTTCAAGCCCTGCCATGCAACCACAATCGAGTAGATCGCCACCACGCCACTGGCCGGCGCCAAAGTTTGATAAATGCAGCCGCGAGCGCCTATCATTGCACCGACATTATTTGCCACGCCTTGTGTTTCGGCGGCGCCCAGCAGGGCATTGTTCCATTCGCAGAAATCGCGAGGCTGTCCTGCCGCAGCGGTGGTGCAATCCGTTGGAATACTGTACGAAGTACCAGTGCCCAGGTACTGGGGCACCGGGGTCACGTAACTACTTGCATTCTTGCGGTTGGCATTGATGCGGCTCGCCATGTCTTGCAGCAGGATCAGGGCTTGCGAGCGCTGATAGGATTCCATTTGCGAACTGAGCGCGCGGGCTTGCAGTCCGGCCAAGCCCAACAATCCAATCAATAAAATCACAATGGTCACCAGTACCTCGAGCAAACTGAAGCCCGTGTTCCCGGCTGGTCGAAGGGCGGTTTTTTTCCGGTATGGAGCCATCAGCATGCCCCCCCGGAGGGTTTGTAAACGCGCGGCATCCCGCTGAGCTCGATTTTGATGCAGCTTGCATTGGGGGTCGGGGTGGCCACCCCGTAGGCGTCAATCAGAAAGGTTGGGGTAACCGCTGCCGTAGTCCTGCCGTTGCCCTGGTAAGTAAGCCACGGCGTATTTGGATTTGATGCGGGGTTGCACTGCGTATTTACGGGGGTATTTACCGGGTTGGGGGTTAAGGCGATACCCTTCAATTGCGGCTCATTGTGTATCGGGGTTAGGATTGCGCCGTTAACCCATGAGATCACCCAGCCCGTTTCGTTGTGTGTTGTCGGAGAGGTGACCTGACAGTATAGAGGGGTAATGGTGACATTGCTGTTGCGTTTGATGGCCTCACTTCTGGCTAGGGTAAGGCTGGAATAGAGTTCAAAACCCGCATTTCTCACGCGCTGGCTTTGGGTCAGTGAGGTAAAGCTGGGCAGGGCAAGCGTTGCCAGTATGCCCGCAACGGTAACAACAACCAGCATCTCACCGAGGGTAAAGCCGGAAACAAAAGAGGGCGAGGATTTCATTTTCAAGGTGTTACCACTTGCCGACAGGGCTCTTGTTGCCCGCATCGTCCAGGGTCAGAGTCCCGTCGTTGGCTTGGGGTCCGCCGGGGATGGGGGTTGCCGTGATGGTAAAAACAGGAGGAGCTACCAGTGGCGCACTCACCGTAATAGTGTAGTTGCTTGAAACGTTAGTTGGGGCTGTCATGGCCAGATTGGGCGCAGGATTTGTGATTGCCCAGTTGGGCGTATATGAGCGCGCGTCCAACAAATACTGTTTTTCGCTGTTTGCTATGCCCATCATGAAGGCTTCAGCAGCAGACCGGTTGCTCCTTATTATGTATTGTGAGTATTGTGGAATGGCAATCGCAGCAAGAATCCCGATTATCGCTGCCGTAATCATCATTTCGATCAAGGTGAACCCCTTGTTGTTTTGCGCTTTCATAAATTTCCCTTATGGCCTTTGCGATGTGCCGTTCTGTTGAAACCGAGGCTAATGTAAAATACAATTCTTACAAATGATTATCCGACAAGTGGTTTGCTATCGGAGACGAACGTAGTGGATTGAAATGAAAAACTTTGTGTTGCTTGTTAATCGTACGTGGCGGCTAGTCACGAATTGACCCCAAAGTCGTATTTCACTGGTCAACGTCAATCCCGGCATGCCCAATGCCCGAAACGTTTTACAAGGCAAAGAAATTTGGCAGTGAAATCCATGATGCATGGGCCGATATTTATCGGTGCCAGCATCCGGCTGCGCATTTGTTGGTTTTACCCATATCTACATTATGTTAGAGTTGCCAGCGCTTTCTTACGGTTTTTTCGGGGCGAACCTGATGCCAACACGACCTCTGACGCAGGAATGTATGCAATGAACAGATATCTGCTTTTTTTGTTGATGCTGACATGTACCAACACTTTTGCCGCGATCAGCAGATGGGTGGATTCCAATGGCCAAGTACATTATTCCGACCAGATTCCCCCGCCTGATGTGCAAAAAAAGACTTTGCGCACGGTTGAGGATACTCAAGCTTCCCAGGAAGCCAGCAGTGTAGGAGCGCCGAAAACCATAGCGGAACGGGAAGCGGAGCTGAAAAAGAATGAAATCGCAAAGAAAGCCGCGGCCGACAAGGAAGCTCAAAAACAGGCCGCAGCTGCAGCTCAAAAGGCCAGTTGCACGAGCGCACAACAAAACCTGAATATTTTGAATTCGGGCATGCGTCTGATGGAAGCTGACGCAAATGGCCAGATTGGCTACATGGATGACAATCAACGTGTACAACGTATCGCACAGGCACAAAAGGACATCAGCGCTAACTGCAAATAATAATCCGCTCTGGCAACGGCCTGCATTTGAAACCGCATTGACCGGCGTTTGATCTGCGCTAACCGGAAACAGCTGCAACTGTGCTGCCCTTTTTTCTGTTTCCTGTCTTATTGAGGTTTCCCTATTTGATGACAGTGACACATATTGCGGAATGCGGTCAGGGGAAATTAAAAAACTGGCACGTCATTCCCGCGAATTCGGGGAATCCAGAGTGCCTTGTCATTGCAACAAGGCTTCAGCTGCGAGCGATGGCACAAACACCTGTCATTGCGAGGAGGCGAAGCCGACGCGGCAATCCAGGACACCTCGTCATTGCGAGGAGGCAAAGCCGACGTGGCAATCCAGATGGTTTAAACAAAATGCATCTTTGTCTGGCTGGATTGCTTCACTTCGTTCGCAATGACGGCAAGGGTGTCGTGAATTATGGAAGTATCAATAATCTGCCCGTTCAGGCTATCGCCGAATCAGATTAAAGCGCTGCCATGAACGAATATATTCGCGCCGTCCCGGCTTGTCGGCGCAGAGCATTGCCGATCAATGGCATTGCCTTTGTCAAGCCGAGTTGTTCCTCGAATGATCAAGCAGCATCCGGCTATCAAATCCTTCTTCCTGTTTCTTTGCTGTTGGCGCCCGGACAATATTGGCGTCGTATAAATATGGTATTGCATGCAAACGCTGCGATGGATTACAAATAGCCGTGGAGGGCGAAGCGGAAAAGCGGTAAAATCGCATGCTGTCAATTTACAACTTGAGGTAATAAAGCATGAGCAAGAGCCTGATCCAATTCATCATCGAAGAGCAGCGCGCGATTCCCGGAAAGGCCAGCGGCGATTTCACCGGACTGGTCAGCGATGTCATCATGGCCTGCAAACAGATTGCGCATGATGTCAACAAGGGCGCGCTGATCGGTGTGCTGGGCAGCGCAGGCAGCGAGAACGTGCAGGGAGAGACGCAGAAGAAGCTGGACATCATCACCAACGAGGTGTTCATCAAGTCCACCGAATGGGGGGGCCACCTGGCGGCGATGGCTTCCGAGGAAATGGACGATGTTTATGCCATTCCCGCCAAGTACCCCAAGGGCAAATACCTGCTGGTGTTCGATCCGCTGGACGGCTCGTCCAACATCGACGTGAACATCTCGGTCGGCACGATATTCTCGATTTTGCGCGCCCCCGCGGGCGTTGAACACCCGGCCGCCGCCGATTTTCTGCAACCCGGCACCACGCAGGTTTGCGCGGGTTACGCGTTGTATGGCCCGGCGACCATGCTGGTGCTCACCACCGGCCACGGCGTGAACGGATTTACGCTGGACAACGACATCGGCGAATTCATGCTGAGCCACCCGAACATGGCGATTCCCGCGGACACGCTGGAATTCGCGATCAACGCGTCGAACGAGCGTCACTGGGAAAAGCCGGTGCAGCGTTATGTCGAGGAATGCGTGGCGGGCAAGACCGGGCCGCGCGGCGTGAATTTCAACATGCGCTGGGTGGCCTCGATGGTGGCCGAAGTGCACCGCATCCTGGTGCGCGGCGGCGTGTTCATGTATCCCAAGGACACCAAGGATCCGAGCAAGGCCGGCAAATTGCGCTTGCTGTATGAAGCCAATCCGATGTCCTTCATCGTCGAACAGGCGGGCGGTGCGTCTTCCACCGGATACGAACGCATCATGGACATCAAGCCTTCCGGCCTGCACCAGCGCGTGCCGGTGATCCTCGGCTCGAAGAACGAAGTCGAGCGCATCGTCAGCTACCACCAAGGTGCTTAGTGTTTTGACGAAATGTAGCAGGCAGGTCGAATACGCAGTAGATTATTTGGGGATTCAGATGGGCAAACCGCTGGTTTCAATATTGATGGGCAGCGCCAACGATTGGGAAGTGATGCAGCAGGCCGCGCAGCAGTTGAAGGATTTCGGCATCGGCTACGATGCGCGGGTGATTTCCGCGCACCGTTCGCCCGGCCTGTTGTTCGACTACATCAAGGATGTCAGCGCGCAGGGCGTGCCGATGCCCGAGGCATCCCAGTGGCGACTTTTGCGATCGGCGAAGCGGGTGCCGCCAATGCGGGCCTGTAATCGTCATTAGCCGGAGAGAGAACATGAGTGAAGCTGGAAGCAATCCCGAAGTTGTTGCGCTATCGAACAGTTCGGGCAAGGTCAAATGGATCGTGGGCGGCATGCTGTTGTTGTTTGCCGCCGTCATCGCGATGAATCTGCCGCGCGGCTATAGCGACGACCTGTCGCGTATCGGCAAGGGCAAGGTTGCAGTGGTGCTGGTGCGGGACAAAAATGCGGTGCAAAGTTTTGACCTGATGGAAGTAATGGATGCCGTGCGAGGCAAATACGCCGGGCAGGTCGAGTTTCTGCTGACGGATTCCGACACCCAGGAGGGCCGCGCGTTCATCGCCGACAAGGGCGCGGCGCGGGTGACCCTGGTGGTGCTGGACGGGAACGGCAAAACACTGGAAGTTCTTTCTCCGCCGCAAACCGCCGCAGGCGTGCAGCAGGCGATTACCGCCGCAATTGGAGCCGCATCATGAGTGCAACACTGCTGCAATCGGACATCAAGAGCCTGCCCTTCCTGCACCGCGGCAAGGTGCGCGATCTTTACGCGGTGGGCGATGACAAGTTGCTCGTGGTGCAGACGGATCGCCTGTCCGCGTTTGATGTGATATTGCCGGACCCGATTCCGGACAAGGGCGAGGTGCTCACCACCGTGTCGAATTTCTGGTTCAACAAACTGCAACACGTCATTCCCAACCATCTCACCGGCATCGATCCTGAATCGGTGGTCAAGACCGAAGCAGAGCGGGAGCAGGTGCGCGGGCGCGCATTTGTGACGAAAAAGCTCAAGCCCTTGCCGATCGAGGCGATCGTGCGCGGCTATCTGGTCGGTACCGGGTGGAAGGACTACCAGAAGACCGGGAAGGTTTGCGGCATCGCATTGCCTGCCGGGCTGCGCGAAGCGGAAAAATTGCCCGAGCCGCTGTTCACGCCTTCCACCAAGGCCGCGGCCGGCGAGCATGACGAAAACATTTCGTTCGCGCAGGCGGTCGAGTTGCTCGGCGAGGCGCGCGCGAAAGAAGTGCGCGACGCGACGCTGGCGCTTTATGTTGAAGCTGCGAACTATGCTGCAACCAGGGGCATCATCATTGCCGATACCAAGTTCGAGTTCGGCGTAGATACGGAGGGTGTGTTGTACCTGATCGATGAAGCGCTCACGCCGGATTCCTCGCGTTTCTGGCCGGCTGACCAATATCGCGTGGGCAGCAACCCGCCCAGCTTCGACAAGCAATTCGTGCGCGACTGGCTTGAATCGTCGGGCTGGAACAAGAAGGCTCCCGCACCGCATATTCCCCGGGACGTGCTGCAAAAAACCGCTGACAAGTACCGCGAAGCACTCGTCAAGCTTACCGTCGCATGAGTTCTCCACAGCAGCTTATTGAAGGATTCCAGCGTTTTCGCGAGCGCCATTTCGCCGAGGATGCGGCGCGCTTTCAGGAATTGGTTGAGTTCGGCCAGGCCCCCAAGACATTGGTGGTGGCCTGCTGTGATTCCCGGGTCGATCCCGCACTGGTGCTGGATTGCGCGCCGGGCGACCTGTTCGTGATCCGCAACGTGGCCAACCTGGTTCCCCCTGCGGAGAACCAGGGAAGTTTTCACGGCACCAGTGCGGCGCTGGAGTTCGGCGTGCGGAATCTCGGGGTTCGTGATGTCATCGTGCTCGGGCACGCGCAGTGCGGCGGCATACATGCCTTGCTGGAATGCACCGTGGACAGCAAGGATTCCTTCATCGCAGAATGGATGAAAATAGCCGATGCCGCGCGCCAACAGGTGGAGCGGGAACATGCGAATGCCGGCAGCAAGCTTCGCCACCGCGCCTGCGAGCAGCAGGCCATCCTCGTTTCCCTTGATAACCTGATGACTTTTTCCTGGATACGCGAGCGTGTCGAACAAGGCAAGCTTGCCTTGCACGGCTGGTATTTCGATATCGAGCAGGGCGAGTTGCTGGGTTATAACGCGGCCAGCCGAAAATTTGAAATGCTGTGAGCGTCATGCAATGGACAATTTCACGTCAACATCTCGTCCCGAAAATCTTGCTACAATTACCGCCTGATTTCAATGAAGCCTTGAAAGGTTCCGGGCAAGTGGACCGGCAACAACCGGAAAAGCCAAAGCGAGCCGGCCGCGGGTTCCTGCTCAATTAAAGCGCCAACATCCAGAAACAACTTTGCCATATAACTTTGAAGGATTGCACATGAAAAAAATATTATTTGCTCTTGCCGGCCTGACCGGGTCTTTGTTTATCTCTGCAAGCGCGCAAGCGGGCAGGCTGGACGTGTCCGGGACTACGGATGTTTACGGCCAGGTTAGCGCGCAAAACTTCGGCGTCGGGGCGGGCATCGAACACTGGTTCAACAACAACGTCGGAATTGGCGGCGGAGTAAGCGGCGGCATCGGCAGCAACTTCGAAGTAATTGATGTGCGCGCACTGTTTCTGCTGGATAACGAATTCGATATTGCCAATAGTCCGGCGCGGCCATTTGCCAGCGCGGGGCTGGCGGCAGTTCAGGGCCCTTCATATTTTGGTTCTAACGCAACGGGTGCCGGGCCGGAAATTTCCGCCGGTGTTATGTGGGAAACACCCTGGGTGAAAAATTTGTACTTCCGCCCGGAAATTATCGTTCATCTGTTCAACGTGAAAACCACCTATGCAATAGGCGGCACGTCCTATACTTATGATGCCGGATACCAGAATGTGGATGCAACGTTTGCGGCGGTATACCGGTTCTGAACGGCTTGTCTGTATCCCGGGAAAATGATCCCGGATAAATCAGCCCGGATAAATCAGCCCGGCAAATCCGCGCAATGCCGTTGAGCGTCTTGCGCGGCTATTTTTTCCCGGTCAACTCAATGTAACGCGCTTTATCCGCGGCATAGCGTGCATCAATGGCCGCTTTCTCAGCCAGGGGTTTTTCCATATCCTTGTTTAACTTGTCAAGCCTGGCCTTTGCATTCTGCAAGTCGGTTTTCAGTGAGTCGGGAATTTCCCGATTCCTTTTGGCATAACCATCGGCCTCATTTTGCAATTCGGCAAGGTTGTCGCTGGCCGACTTGAGGGAGGTGCTGATGACGTTTATGCGCGCGTCGATCTGCTGCAAGCTGCGTTGGCGCGCCAGGTCGATTTCCTGCGTGTTGCTGTAGGTATTGATCAGTGTCTTGTCGTGGCGCTGCTGGTCGGTGGCGAGCTGTTCTTGAGCGTGTTTTCTGGCATCTGCCTGATCCCTGGAGAGACGCTGTTCGGGCGTGAGAATCTCCCGATCCTTAACCACGCGCCCGTCCTTGTTCAATTCGACACGGCTCTTGTTGGCATATTCCGGGGGAATGACTTCGTCATAATGAGTGACGCCATCATTGTCCACCCATTTGTACAATTTGGCCGAGGCTGGCAGGCTGAACGTGATGCCGGCCACCAACGCAAGGAAAAACCCGGATTTGAAACCGGCCTTTTTGCCGCGGCTCCCTGGCGGCCTGGCGGACTGGTTAGCCTGGAAAGTCGGTTGTATGCTGGTGTAATCAGTAATTTTGTCAGGCATTTTTAACACCATATCGGTCGCGATAACGTTGAACGGCTGCCAGATTCTGCACCATCCCGGCCTCGCTATGCAAATAGGCGAGCAAATCGTCCAGCGTTGCGATGGACAACACCGGAATGCCGTAGCTGTCTTGTGCTTCCTGCGCAGCGGATAGTTCGCCCTGTCCGCGCTCCTGGCGATCCAGCGCGATGACCACTCCGCAGGGCTGCGCCCCTGCGGCTCGAATAAGCGCTATTGACTCGCGCACCGAGGTGCCCGCAGAGATCACATCATCAATGATCAGCACGCGTCCCTGCAAAGGTGCGCCGACCGTCGAGCCGCCTTCGCCGTGGTCTTTGGCCTCCTTGCGATTGTAGCAATAGGGCACGTTGCTGCCCTGTTCCGCCAACGCTATCGCGGTTCCGGCAGCCAGCGCTATGCCTTTGTAAGCCGGGCCGAACAGCATGTCAAAGGGCACTCCGGAAGCAAGTATGGCCTGCGCATAAAACTGCGACAGATTTCTTAATGACGCCCCATCGTTGAACAGGCCGGCATTGAAAAAGTACGGCGACAACCGCCCTGCCTTGGTTTTGAATTCGCCGAAGCACAGCACTTTCTGCTGTACGGCGAAGCGGATGAAATCTTGCCTGAAATTGGACATGGTGGATGCGACACTTGGAACTGATGGCGCACATTATAATGGCACATACGAAAACTCCAGAAAATTTTCATGCGCATCATCAGCATTAACCTGAATGGAATACGTTCGGCCGCCAGCAAGGGCTTTTATGACTGGCTGGACCGGCAGGATGCCGACATCATTTGCCTGCAGGAACTCAAGGCGCAAGAGGGTGACATGACAGCGCAAATGCTCGCGCCCAAGGGGTATCACGGCTATTTCCATTACGCGGAAAAAAAGGGCTATAGCGGGGTGGGCATCTATAGCCGCGAGCAGCCGCAGCGGGTCACCCGGGGTTTGGGCATCGCCGAGTTCGATGCCGAGGGGCGCTATATCTGCGCGGACTTTGCCGATTTCAGCGTGGTGTCGGTGTACTTGCCTTCAGGTTCCAGCGGCGAGGAGCGCCAGGCGGTGAAATATAAATTCATGGCAGCTTTCATGCCGCACCTTCGCGAACTTCGGGCCGCCGGGCGGGAAGTGTTGATCTGCGGTGACTGGAATATCGCGCACCGGGAAATCGATTTGAAGAATTGGCGCGGCAACAGGAAGAATTCCGGATTTTTGCCGGAAGAACGCGCATGGTTGAGCGAGCTGTTTGACGGGGTCGGTTTTGTCGATGTGTTTCGGGATCTGTACCCCGAACTGGAAGCCTATACCTGGTGGTCAAATCGCGGCCAGGCGTGGGCCAAGGACGTCGGTTGGCGCATCGATTACCAGATTGCCACTCCCGGCATCGCGGCACTTGCAGAAGCGGCAAGCATCTACAAGGCACAGCGCTTTTCCGACCATGCCCCGCTGATCGTGGATTATCGCCGGAAAGATTCATGATCATCACGCCGGCATTCAGCTCAGGAACCGCTTAACCCTGTTCCCAGGGTAATCCAGTCACCCGCCAGCCTCCTGTCGTATTGCGGTGCTTGTTACCGTCCGCATTGCCTTCGAATCCCTCCAGCATATTGTAGCAATCGCTATATCCGGCAAGAGTGGCGGCTGCGGCAGCGTGGTGTGAACGCGCCCCGCTGCGACACATAAAAATTATCAGAGTTTCCTTGTCCACTTGTTGCTCGAGCTGGGTGAGGAAGTGCGGGTTGGGTTTCATGCCCGGATAGGTCGCCCACTCGATATGCACGCTATTTGTCACGCGGCCGACCCAATCCAGTTCCGCGCGGCTGCGCACATCCACCAGTTTGATGCCGGGCGCGGATTGCAGGATTTCAAACGCCTCGGCCGGATACAGCGCGCCTTCATAAGGCAGATTTACTTCCTGGGCGCGCTGTTGGGCGGCTTGCAGTATGGCGGTGATTTTTCCCATGGCTACTCTCTAATCTCGGTTATGGAGTCTGGGAGCGCTATTCCGGTGGCGCTGCTCCCGTTGAATAAAACGGCTGGTTCAGTGAGTTTGCTGAACGTGGTTAATACAATATCAAACAAGCAAAGTTCAACATGCAACTAAGGTTTTATCAAATAGCCGTAAATGTTATGCTAGCTTAGCTACACACGCATGCCGACGCAACATACATGAAAAATCACCCCAAGCAGCATCCATCCAGTGAAAATATTGGAGCATTTGAACCGGTGCATCCGGAGCGGTTTGCCGCTGCGCAAAAAAGCACCTGGGTGAGCATAGTTATCAATGTGATACTGACTTTGTGCCAGGTGGCGGGCGGATTTTTCGCGCATTCGCAAGCCTTGATGGCGGATGGCCTGCATTCCCTAGAT
>JAJZEQ010000294.1 GCA_021851345.1 Pseudomonadota bacterium | reverse complement strand
ACCGGCATCCTCTCTGGTTTTGTTGGCTAGAATCCGGCTTAACGATCCACGCAGGTTTTCTGGCAGGTGTTCGAGTTGAGCTTCGGCGGTTTGAAATTTTGGCTGTGATGCAACCCGCAAGGCATCTTGACGTTCGAGGTTTTTGCGCATTTCGCGTTGATTTGCCACCGCCACCCCCCGCTCAGGGTTGAACGAGCCGTCAGCGGCACGCCTGGTGATTCCTCGGACATAGCCCGCAGGGTTGCTGATGGGCGCGGCGATCTTCTGTCCGTGGATTTGTGCGCCGTGCAGCTCATCCAGGATGGCTTGCCAGTGGATATGCGCGACCCCGCTACTGGACAGCATGGAGCGGATTGCATCGTGCTGGTCCGGGGTGATTCCGGGTGGAAAAATTAAATCATTCACCACCACGGGTTTGGCCTGGTCGGCTTCGCTAACGGAGGAGGCTGTGGTGGTGGTGTTGTTACAAGATACAAGATACCTGTTACCGCCAGACCCATGGTATGCCCCATCTGATGGGGCATGGTATGGGGCATCGGATGGGGCATCTAAACACTGATGTACCGGTGTTTGCGTATTTTTTGATGGGGCATCTGATGAGGCATGGCATGGGGCATCAATGGGATATGGATAGCCTATCGCTAGTGTATTTACTCCAACCCTTTCTAATCCCTTACCGAAATCCGCAAGCCACTCAAATGGGATAACTGCGCATTGTTTTTTCGCGTGAGCGACAAGTTTTGAGTTGATATTGAGTGCGACTGCTGGTGAATTGTGCTTCCACCAGATTTTTACCCAAACCCAACCGGCTTCGTTGAAGTCCAGCAAGCCCCTGACTTTCAATCTTTTGGCAACTACCAGCAGTTGATCCTTTGTCCACCCCATTTCAGCCGCTGCGATCATCCAAACAACCTGATAACAACCAATGATGTTTGAAGATGGCGATGTTAGAAAGTAAAGCAATGTTGCCTTGTCTTCCTGGCTCAAATCTGATATTTCTGGGTCGCGCCAGAAAAAGTCGCTGATGGTTCTCTGTCTCATCAATAGCTCCGCCCCAGGGGTGCAATTTCTGCAACCATAGGATGTGTATGGATTTTGGCTGGAGTTTTGGCGAATATATCCAGGCGCAATTCCTCTCTTGGGATGCCAGTCAATCGCTCGACACCGGCAACGCGCTCTGCCGGCACAAGCTTCCACTGGGAGACTGCGCCCCGACTTTGATCGAGCGCAAGAGACAGGGCGATAACACCACCTGCTGTCCTAGAAATAGTTTTAATTGACTTATCCATTCATAAAGTATATTTATTCTAAATAACAAAGTCAATTTATAATTGATATTTCATTTTATAGAATCGTTGTACAATTTGAGAATGACCATAGGAACCAGAATCAGGCAATTGCGCGAGCGCAACACTCTTTCGCAGGAGAAATTCGGCGATCTGTGTGGCGTATCCAAGGCATCCGTGTCTCAATGGGAAATAGGCATCGCAACGCCGCCCACGGATCGTTTGATAGCGCTCAGGAAACACCTGGAGTTTTCCTTTGATTGGCTTATTGTTGGTGAAATTGACAGCAACTTTGCGCTAACCAGGTCGTCAATACAGAAGTTGATTGCCGTGGCTCAACCACTCCCTGACAGTGCCGTTGCGGCGCTGACGCGCGAAGGGAGTGTATATGCTGAACTCATCTCGCCAGAAAAACTGCTCAACGGCACAAAATAACATCATCGTGCTTCAGATTCAGCTCAAGTTGTTTTGATCAGGCGAGAGACAAAAGACCTACATCCGGCTTAGGTTGGCGGGGTATCGCCACCCCTCGCCGATTGAACTGCAGCCGGGTGTTTAGCAATGATGGCATTCACTTTTATCAGCAAATATCCACGCCTAAGCCGCAGGTACAAATTGCCGCGCTTTTATGCGCGGGCACAAAAGTATTCATCGCTGTATTCAGCACTTCTTCTCGAAAGCCGCATCATCCCGCATGACAATCATCCAGGCTGATTCCGTCTACCCTCCAGCACAACCAAACATCCAATTGTTGTCGTTACTTTTACCCTGGCCGCATCCATGACGAAGCTGGTCACCTCACATCCAGTGCCGGCATTCCCGCCATCACAAACCTCTCGCTCACCTTGAAAAGGTCATTTTTCCCAGACGTTATTCGCCCACGCGTTACAGCGATCCTCAATGATTTTGATTCGGATCCAGCTTTGTACAAATACTCATGCCACGCCAGCAATTAGTTAATATTTACACTAAATCAACATAAAGTATATTTTTTATTGACTTCAAATGTAAAGTAAATATATACTTTTCGCAAATTTAGTTAAGAGTGGGTTTATATGACCAAACAAAATATGCTTCCAATTCCACCCAGGATGGTGACGTGTTACATGACCCAGCGCGAACCACATATAACGGCAGCGGGGTATTTGAGGGGATTTTCAGTCAGTGGGATATGGAGAAAAAATGCAATGGGTAAACCTATCGAGGGTCTCGGCGGCACGGTTGACACAAACAAAATGCACGGGAGGAATGCCACAGCCAACTCACATTTCCAGTCGAATTTGGCAGCACGCAAGGGCGGTTTAACCGAGCCATGCAGTTGGTTAGTGCTATGACAAGCTCCGCCACACCTGCCATATTCAGTTTTAATGGCACTCAAATTCACGTCTTCGTCGATGATAGCGGTGAGACGTGGTTTTCTGCCGGTGATGTTTGTGCTGTTCTTGGTTATAGCAACGACAGCGATGCCCTCAAAAAACACTGCCGCGAAAAGGGGATCGTGAAACACCACTTTCACGCTGAAGGAAAAAATCAGGGATTAATCTACATCAACGAAGGAAACCTCTACCGCCTGATCATCAACTCCCGCGAAGAAGAAGCGCAAGCCTTCGAGGTGAAGGTGACGGAAGAAATTCTTCCCTCCATCAGAAAAACAGGCGTCTGCACCACACCGCATGATGCTTGCGCGCTCTCCCCTGTCCAACAGAACGCCTTGCGGCAGATCGTCTCCCAGCGTTCAGGGAATTCCGATGTGGCTCGAGCCGGTATCTGGAGTCGCTTCAGCGATCATTTCGAGATTGGCAGTTATACCGAGCTGCCAGCAGAACGTTTTGGTGATGCAGTTTCTTTTCTTGCCGCGCTACCCTCGAACGATACGTTGCCCGGTGCGCGATACCAGTACCCTCGCGCCATGCTCGATCAGTCGCACTTTGTTGCACCGGACGCGGGTAAAGCCTGCTTGTCGCTGTCCATGCTGTCAGACCCGGCACAGTTCGAGTCACCGCTTATGTCGCTGCTTAATCAACTGTGCAGGGAGGGACACGACATCACCGCGCCGCTTGAGGAGGCTGTGGCCATGCGCGCGGCCATGCAGCAGACGGACAAGGCACTGGATGAAATCAGGTTGGTTGCGCTCAAAGCGAAATCGGGGAGGCTGGGATGATTTCTCCTCAACGAATATTTCAAGCTTTTCTAATACGCGGCTTTAAGCAAGGCTTGACTATGAATACAAACAAGGCATGCGGCAAGGAGACGACCAAATGAACGCACGAGACCTGACATTCGAGGAAATGAAAAAACCGGGGAAGGCGCTGATTAACCGCAAGCGCCTCCTCAAAATCGTACCTCTTTCAGAGAGAACAATTCTTAATATGGAAAAACGAGGGGAGTTTCCACAGCGCTTTTCTATCACCACGCGATTGGTTGCGTGGGACCTACAAGAAATTGAAGCTTGGATCGAGCAAAGAAAGTCCGCAGCATTGCTTCCGTCAGCCCCAGGGCTCAGGAGCGTGTAGCAAACCTGTCTATCATGTCCGCCCAGTCTTGCAACATCACGCGCCGCTGTTCTGCATACTCGGCTTTGTTGTAAACGGCCCTCACCCCCTTCTGTTCATGGGCTAGGCACTTTTCAATCCAGTCCGTGTTGTAACCGGCCTCATGCAGTAGCGTCGAGGCCGTCCGTCTTAAATCATGTGGCCCAAATTTGTCCAGCGTCTTACCATCCTTCTGTGCTGCCATAAAAGCCAGCTTGGTGACCTGATTCAACGTCGCCTTGCTCATCGGTATGTCAGGATCGTAGCGTGATGGCAAAACGTAACGTGAGCCTCCAGCGCAGGTCTTAAGAGCGACGAAAATATCCAAAGCCTGTCTCGACAGGTAGATGTTGTGCGGATTGCGCCGCTTCATTCGCTCACCTGGGATAGTCCAAAGCGCATCAGTGAAATTGATCTCCGTCCATACTGCCTCGACCAACTCTGACTTGCGCAACATGGTCAACAGCAACAACTTGACCGCAAGCCTGATCGTAGGTGCGGTAGAAACGTGCTCCAAGTACTGATACATCACGCCAACCTCAGCTGGCGATAGCGACCGATCCTTGGGTTGAAATCTTGCGATAGACGTTGGCCGCACCAAGTCGGCCGGATTGTCATGCTTATGCCCTTTCTCCATTGCATAGCGATATACCAACTGCAACACCTCTCTGGCATGAACCGCCGTGGCCGGTGCGCCTCTGGCTACGATCTTGTCACACAAAGCGCGCAAATCCTCATGGGATATTTCACCCATCTTGAGCTTGCCAAACGGCTCCTTGAGATCACGATCATAGACTGATCGCCGCATATCGCGGGTTGAATCGGCCATCTGGTGATTCTTCAACCATAGCTCCGCCCACTCACCAAAAGAATCGGCATCCTTGGACTTTTGCTTTTCTCTCGCCTTGGTTCTGGATGGCGACTTGCCAGCGACAAGCTCTTTTTTCGCCAATGAAAGCTTCTCCCTGGCTTCCTTCAGTGTCAGGCCCCCAGCACCATAGCGCCCGACCACTAGCGTCTCTTGCCGCCCGTTGATGCTGTAGTTATACCGGAACGATACCGTGCCTGTGGTCAAGACGGTGACATATAGACCGTCACGGTCACTGACCTTGTACGCCTTGGCTTCAGGCTTGAGATTCCGTAATTTTGTATCTGTCAGCATGCTCACCCCCGCGATCTGATACCATGATTATGAAAGCTCATAAAAACCACTATAACACACGTGTTTATTGAACTTGATCATCTTTGGTACCATTGTCGAACCGTATTTTTTGAAATGGTATTACGATGAACGAATGGTATCGGAGAATATTGTACCATTGATAGAACCATGAAAAGAACTTGCTTGACGCTACTTGTTATTGCCAGATGCTGCCAGACATAAATCATAAAAGCCCTGTAAATACAGGGCTTTTCGTTGATACACTACCAGTCGTTGCGCTACGCTGCCAGACGAGAAATCATTCCCACTCTATGGTCGCGGGTGGCTTGCCTGAAATATCGTATACCACACGGTTGATGCCGCGCACTTCATTGATGATGCGGTTGGAGACTTTGCCCAGCAGTTCATACGGCAGGTGAGCCCAGTGTGCGGTCATGAAGTCCTGCGTCTGCACCGCGCGCAGAGCCACCACCCATTCGTAGGTGCGGCCGTCGCCCATCACGCCGACGCTTTTGACCGGCAGGAATACCGCGAAGGCTTGCGAAGTTTTCGCGTACCAGGACCTGCCGTCTTCATCCCTGGTGGCATGCAACTCTTCTATGAAGATCGCATCGGCGCGCCGCAGCAGTTCGGCATATTCGCGTTTCACTTCGCCGAGTATGCGCACTCCCAGGCCGGGCCCGGGGAATGGATGGCGATATACCATGTCATGCGGCAGACCGAGCGCCACGCCGAGTTCGCGCACCTCGTCCTTGAACAGTTCGCGCAACGGTTCCAGCAATTTCAGGTGCAGGCTTTCCGGCAAGCCGCCGACGTTGTGGTGAGACTTGATGGTATGGGCTTTTTTGGTTTTCGCCCCGGCCGACTCGATCACGTCCGGATAAATCGTGCCCTGCGCCAGCCACCTGGCTTTCGGCAGTTTTTTGGCTTCGCGCTGGAATACTTCGACGAACTCGCGCCCGATGATCTTGCGCTTTTGTTCCGGGTCGGACACGCCGGCCAGATGATGCAAAAACTCGCCGCCCGCATCGACGTGTATCACCTTCACGCCAAGATTTTCGGCAAATGTCAGCATCACCTGCTCGGCTTCTTTCAGACGCAGCAGGCCGTTGTCCACGAACACGCAAGTCAGCTGGTCGCCGATGGCGCGATGTATCAGCGCCGCCGCCACCGAGGAATCAACCCCGCCGGACAGCCCGAGTATCACCTCGTCCCTGCCCACCTGTGCGCGGATTCTTGCCACTGCCTCGGCAACGTAATCCGGCATGTTCCAGTCCTGCTCGCAACCGCAAATGTCATGGACAAAACGGTTCAGCATGATCTTGCCCTGATAAGTGTGGGTCACTTCGGGATGGAATTGCAGCGCGTAATAATGGCGCGCCTCGTCCGCCATGCCGGCAATGGGCGTGGCGGGATTGCTGGCGATGATCGAGAAACCCGGCGGCAGTGCCGTCACC
>JAJZEQ010000318.1 GCA_021851345.1 Pseudomonadota bacterium | reverse complement strand
CCCGGCAACTGTGGGCCTTGCTGGCAAAGGGAGAGGCCTATGACCTGAATGCCTGGCAGAAGTACGCCATCGGCGAACCGTCTTGAGTTGGAGGGTTTAATGTATCGAGTTCAAACCACTGCGACAGGAAGAGCGATAGCTAAACAGGTCAGACCGACCACTTGCGAACCTGGCTAACCTGATGGGCGCCAATCCCCACAACGGCTGATCCCTGGTGTGGTGGCAAAGCCCGATGAACGAATGAGGGCAAGTGGAGCGGTTTATATCATGGCCCGGACGAGGTTGGTTCAACAAGGCCGATTATGGAAATGCAGTCTGTTCTTGTGACGGCACATCGCGATTTGCAGTGATGTTGTGATTCGCTCCTGACAAAACCAGAGCGATGTTTTTAACGTGGGGAAATTATGTGTTGCTAGAAATTCAACTTGACGAGGAAGTCCTTATGGCAGGGTTAGAGATAGTTATTTCGCGCATTGTGGAACCGTCCAAGAATTACCATACTTGCTTTTATAGTCCTCTAGTTGGCTTAAGAGTTTCGGGTCTCGGTCCGAGATATATTTGTTAAGCGGTGAATTTGGATATTCCTTATGGAATTTTGACAACAGTTCTAGTTCACCATCTATCGCTATTCGTGATTTTTCGAGGGCCTCTGGTGAACAGCCCTTTGACAAATCTGCTTCAATCTCGCGAAATTGAAGAAGGTGATTGAACCAAAGCATTGCTTGTGTTTCCTGGAGTTCAGCGTTGAACCCTGACAATTGATTTTTCATTGCAGAGCTAGAAGCAACGCCAGCAACGAGAACCAAAGAAACCAGCCAACCCACTATCAACACAAGCTTCTTCATTTACTATCACTAACGTTTTAATTCACCGGCGCTGCATAGCTTTATCGTGCAGCGTCCGGTGGAATGAGAGGTTAGAGGTCACTCAGACAGCCGCAATTCAGTCAGCGTCTTTAGTGCATATGCTTCTGGAACTTCGACTACAGAATCGCCGCGATATATTGTGTTGCCAGAGGAACCCGTTGTCCGCAGTGACAGTTGGAAATAGCGACGTGTGCTTGGCGCCACTTCAATTTGTAACTGTTTTGGGCTGTGAATCCACTGGCCACGCACTAGCCCACCGGACTGAACGACTATTTTGTGAGGCCCTGGAATCACCTTTGCAACAAGGTAGCCACCATTACGAAGTTCCCCTATTTCCTTTCCATCTACGACGACTACCGGGTATGTGCCACTTTCAATAAACGCTGATTCGCGGAACAGGTACACCTGTGATGCAGTGGAAGAAACAGCCTCCGCCTTGCTTATGTCAAACCGTGGACCTGTTGCTGAGCAAGCCGAAAGAAGTAGTGCGATAGTGCCGAGAAAGAAAATGCGTAAGTACATAGGAGAACTCCACTTAGATAGATTGGGATAGACGAGGGAATGAGACCCCTAACGAATGAAAGGGACTTCCCCGTCCCAAGGCAGCGGAGAAGTTTCCGCGAACGGCAACAAGTGCCATGATGGAATTTCGAACATTTCATCAACACCACGAAAGGGGAAGTCCATGAATATTATCACCGTAGGAATCGATCTCGCCAAGAACGTATTTGCCCTACACGGCGTAGATGATAACGGCAAGCCTGTGCTGGTCAAGCCAAAAGTTTCACGCGCAGACCTGCTGCCGCTGATTGCCAACTTGCCGCCGTGTCTGATCGGCATGGAAGCGTGTTCGGGAGCACACCACTGGGCGCGCCAGTTCCGACAGCACGGCCACACGGTCAAACTGATGGCACCGAAGTTCGTCGCGCCTTACCGCATGAGCGGCAAGCGTGGCAAGAACGATGCGGCAGACGCCGCTGCAATCTGCGAAGCCGTCACCCGTCCCAACATGCGCTTCGTCCCGATCAAGGAAGAGCACCAGCAGATCATCCTGAGCCTGCACCGCACCCGGCAGGGATTTGTCGAGGAACGCACCGCCAGCTACAACCGCCTGCGCGGCCTCATTGCCGAATTCGGCATCGTCCTGCCGCAGAAAGTGACCTGCCTGCGCCGCGAGATCGGCGCGCACCTGGAAGACCTGCCGGGTTATGCCAACCTGTGCGTAGGCGACCTGCTGGCACACACCGCCGAACTCGATACCAGGATCGCCGAATACGATCGCCTCATCGCACGAGCCGCAAAAGAAGATGCGCGCAGCAAACGCCTGATGCAACGTCCCGGCATCGGCTCCGTCACCGCCAGCGCGTTTGTGGCCAGCATCGGCAACGGCCACGACTTCAAAAATGGACGTCAGGTGGCGGCATGGATCGGCCTTGTGCCAGGGCAATACAGCAGCGGCGGCAAAGCAAGGCTGGGAAGGATCACCAAGGCCGGAGACAGTTACCTGCGCAGCCTTCTGGTCATGGGTGCGCGAGCGGTGCTCAACAGTCTGGGTGACAAACAGGACCGCTTCAGTCGCTGGGCCAGATCATTGCAGGAGCGACGTGGCTACTGGCGCGCGGTGATCGCCATCGCGGCGAAGAATGCGCGGCTGGCCTGGGCGGTGTTGAAGTACGGCGAAGATTTCAAACTTGAGCCGGGCACGATCTGAACGGTAAACCAAAACCGTCTGCCAAAGAAAGAAACCTGAAAGGAATAGATGCGCCGCAAAGCGGCGACAAAGAATCACCGTGCACTGCCAGCGTTGATGTGAAGCGGGTTGGACCCGCGCCGGGAGAGCCTGATCAACTTTATGGGGAGAAGCAGAACCCGACTAACGATTGAGGTCCCGGCGCGCGTCTTTCATCAGGGTCCGGGCGACATGCCCAACATGACCGGTTGTAGTTTAGCAGTCCTTCACCTTCTTACACGATGCAAGCAGCTCGATTTGAAACGAAACAGAACAGGAAATAACGATGAACTAAAAAAACATCAACGGCACTTGCGAATTTGGGGAAGCCCTTGTAGTGGAGTTGAGGGGCGCCGCGCTTCTGCGGCGTCCCGCTCGAACGTAAAGTTAGAGGTAATGTGCATATGCCCTCGTAACTTTTCCATTTTGGTTGAAATGAAACACTTCCGCAGATTGACCACGAGCACCGTTGTAATAAAGAGTGATGCTGTTTACGCCGATAAGCGTTGCCACCAACTCAAAGTGTAGATTCGGGATTAACTGAAGAGCTTTAGCCCAATAGGAGCCAACGGCCTCTTTGCCCTTTAATGTACCTGACGGCTCTCCTGCGATTTTAATAATTACAGGTGACGACATTTCAAAATCGTCAGTGTAGTGCGACAAAATACGAACAAGATCATGTTTGTTCCATGAGTCTATCCAATCAGTCGCGAAATGGTCGGCGAAATCCTTATCGATCATGTTTACCTCTAACGTGAGCGAGTTAAGCGGCATCACGCAACACGAACCGTTGCGCTTCGCTGCTCTTTAAAGCGTGATGTCCGCTTGAACGAGGGGTTCGGCGGCAGAGGATGCGGCTTGTGCGTGGTAAAAGATGCAATGTGTGCATGTACCCATTCCCCCCAAAAAAAATCCCCGGCGATTTTATTGAAGGCCGCGAAGCGTTAGTTCGACTTGTCCGCATCAAAGCTCGCTTTATGCGGCAGTGCGAACACGCTTCGCACGCTATCATAAATCTTGTATTTCATGAAGCCGCGATGCTTGTGCTACCGCCGCGCGTATTTATTTTCTCCGCCCGGTGCCGCAAACTATGTCCGATGAACTTAAAATAGAAAACATATTCATAGTGCAGCTATGCTGCCTATTCAATATTGTGGTGTCAAGTACAAACCTGACCCTCTTATTTCATCACATGTTAATTGCATTTTTTTGCTGGACATTCATTTTAGGGCAACCTAAAATTTAACGGATGGAAGCTAAAGTCGTTTCTCAAGATTCCCCCAAGCTGCTTGATCGGATGCGCTCAGAGATACGCGTGCGTCACTACAGTATCCGCACCGAGGAAACCTACCTTGACTGGGCGCGACGGTATATCTTGTTCCATAATAAACGCCACCCCAAGGATATGGGTGCCGATGAAGTTCAAGCCTTCCTGAGTCATCTGGCGGTGGAGCGGAACGTTTCTTCATCCACACAGAATCAGGCCAAGTCCGCACTGTTATTTTTGTACCGCGATGTGCTGCATATCGAGCTGCCCTGGCTGGATGAGGTGATTGCCGCAAAGATGGGCAAACGCCTGCCGGTCGTTTTGACTGCAAACGAGATGCGCGCCTTGCTGAATGCCATGTCCGGGACGATGGGCCTGGTGGCGTCCCTATTGTATGGCACGGGTATGCGCTTGCTGGAAGGGCTGCGGTTGCGCGTGAAGGATGTGGAGTTTGAAAGGCGCGAAATCGTCGTTCGCGAAGGCAAGGGTAACAAGGACAGGGTGACCGTGCTCCCCGAGAATTTGATTCTGCCTTTGCAAACACACTTGGCTAAAGTGAAGGCATTGCATGAACGCGATCTGGATGCGGGTTTCGGCGAGGTGTATATGCCCAATGCGCTTGCCGTCAAATATCCCAAGGCCGCGCGCGCATGGGGCTGGCAATTCGTGTTTCCTTCTGTCGTGCGTTCGATCGATCCGCGCTCCGGTGTTGAGCGTCGCCACCATCTTTATGAGGCCAGTGTGCAAAGGGCGGTTCGCGAGGCGGCGAAGATCGCGGAAATCAACAAGCCCGTTACACCGCATGTCTTGCGCCATTCCTTTGCTACCCATTTGTTGCAATCCGGCTACGACATCCGCACCGTTCAGGAGCTGCTCGGTCATTCGGACGTTTCCACGACGATGATTTACACTCACGTACTGAACAAGGGCGGCAGGGGTGTGGTCAGCCCGCTGGACCGGTAGGCAGGCATCTGGCGTGCTATGTATTACACATGAGCCAGTAATTTAGGTGACATTGGTATGATTGGAATTTTATCGTTTGCATGTGCGGGATGGGAGCGTGGTTGTTTATGGAGTGCGCAGACATGTCTGCGCTCTAAAAATGCGGCGGCACGTCGCCGCACTCTAAAATGGAATCAGGAGTGACTATGGGTTTGGGACCGGTGATGCTGGATGTGCAGGGAACGCAACTGAATGCGGAGGATGAAGCTCGGCTGAATCATCCGCTGGTCGGAGGGGTGATCCTGTTCACCCGCAATTACGAATCGCCCGGCCAGCTTGCCGGACTCAGTGCCGCTATCCATGCGCTGCGCAACCCGCCGCTGCTGATCGCAGTGGATCACGAGGGCGGCAGGGTACAGCGCTTCCGCGAAGGTTTCGCGAAAATTCCCGCGATGCGCGAGCTTGGCAGGATATGGGACGCGCATCCGCAGCGCGCGCGCCATCTGGCGCAGCAGGCAGGTTATGTGCTGGCGGCGGAATTGCGCGCCTGTGGTGTGGACTTCAGCTTTACCCCGGTGCTGGACGTCGATCACGGCCAAAGCAGCGTGATCGGCGACCGCGCATTCCACAGCGATCCGCAGGCGATTGCCGAGCTGGCGCACAGCCTGTTGCTCGGACTTAGGCAGGGCGGCATGCACACGGTGGGCAAGCATTTCCCCGGCCATGGATTCGTGCGCGCCGATTCGCACCTGGACATTCCGGTGGACGAGCGCGAGTTCGTCGATATCGAGCTGTGCGATCTGGTCCCGTTCCGCCAGATGATGAACTACGGCCTCACCGCCGTGATGCCCGCCCACGTCATCTATCCGAAAGTGGACAGCCGACCGGCCGGATTTTCACCGGTGTGGCTGAAAAACATTTTGCGCGGAAAACTGGGTTTCGAGGGCTGCATCTTCAGCGACGACCTGAGCATGGAGGGCGCCACTGTCGCGGGCGGCATCGTGCAGCGCGCCGAGGCCGCGTTGAATGCGGGCTGCGACATGGTGCTGGTGTGCAACAAGCCGGAATCGGCGGACGAACTGTTGCGCGGCCTGGTTTGGGAAATGCCCGCCGCAAGCCGCGCCCGTCTGGCCCAGATGCGCGGCAAGGCGCATCCGGAATCGCTGGCCCAGTTGCATGAGCAACAGCAATTTCACAAGGCGTTGGAAGAAGTCGCCGCGATCGGGATGAGCAACGCGGAATTGCCGCTGGCCTAGTTTGCCGTGAGATAATCATCGCCGTTTTCTGGATATTTGTTATGGTTCTCCTATGAGTGAATTACAAGCAGCCTTGCTGGCCATCGGATTCGGCGTGATCGTCGCGGTGTATGTCTTCGGCTGGTGGCAGCAAAGGCGTTACCGGCGCAAGTTTGGCGAGGCATTCAAGCCGGGCTACGCGGATGCGTTGTATCAGGGCCACGCGGATGCGTTGAATCAGGAAAGTGGCGCCGCGTCCTCGGACGTGGCGCCCGGCGCAGAAACCCACATTGCCGGATTAGCAGACACCGGGCCGTCAATACCCGGTTTGCTGGACGACTCCTGCTCGCTGTTGAATGCGCGCAGCGATTTCATCATTGAATTGCGCCTGGCCGAACCCAGCCACGCCGCTGTGCTGGACGGCCTGTGGCAG
>JAJZEQ010000130.1 GCA_021851345.1 Pseudomonadota bacterium | reverse complement strand
CTTCGGCAGCCTGCCTGCGCTGGGCTTCATCTCCCTGCACGATGATGGCTATGCCGCCCGGCTGCTCGTCCAGCAGCAACTGCACGGCCTTGCGCACCTGTGTTTGCACGGCAAAAATGGTCTTGCTGATCCAGCATCGCCCAGACTATCAGGCCGCCGCCGGCTGTGTTTGCGGCAACCGGCGCGGCGCCGGATTGATCGGTCTTGATGCCGCGCCGCCTGAGCACGGCAGCCAGCAGATTGCTGTACGGCAGGTCTTTCGGCAGTGTTTTCCCTTTGGGCAGCAGCACCAGCAGATGGGTTGCCTTCATGGCTTTGGGCAGGCTGAGTGCGGCGGTCAGTTGTGCTAGCATTACGTCCTCGAAAGTCATTTCATGCCGCGATTATAAGGGCATTCAACACCAGAAATTATGCACGCCTATTTAGACCTCATGCAGCATGTGCTCGATCACGGCACGAAGAAATCCGACCGCACCGGCACCGGCACGACCAGCGTATTCGGCTACCAGATGCGCTTCAACCTGGCGGAGGGATTCCCGCTGGTCACCACAAAGAAGTGCCACATCAAGTCCATCATTCACGAACTGCTGTGGTTCCTGCAGGGCGGCACCAACACAAAGTACCTCAGGGACAATGGCGTCAGCATCTGGGACGAATGGGCAGACGAGAACGGCAACCTCGGCCCAGTGTACGGAAAGCAGTGGCGCTCCTGGGCGACCGTCGACGGCCGCGCCGTCGACCAGATTTCCGAAGTGATAGAGCAGATCAGGAAGAACCCCGACTCGCGACGGCTGATCGTGTCGGCGTGGAACGTCGGCGAACTCAACCAGATGGCACTGGCGCCCTGCCATGCGTTCTTCCAGTTCTATGTCGCCGACGGGAAATTGTCCTGCCAGCTATACCAGCGCAGCGCCGACATCTTCCTCGGCGTGCCGTTCAACATTGCTTCGTATGCGCTGCTGACGCTGATGGTCGCGCAGGTCTGCGACTTGCAGCCGGGCGATTTCGTGCACACCTTCGGCGACGCGCACCTGTATGCCAACCATATGGAACAAACCCGTTTGCAATTGTCACGCGAGCCGCGCCCGTTGCCGGCGATGCGCATCAATCCAGCCGTGAATAATATATTCGATTTCAGGTTTGAGGATTTCACGCTGGAAGGTTACGATCCGCATCCCGCAATCAAGGCACCTGTCGCGGTATGAATACTCTTATCACGGCACCGGTATGAATCCGCGCGTTTCCTTGATAGTCGCGATGTCGAAAAACCGCGTGATCGGCATCAACAACGTGCTGCCGTGGCATTTGCCCGCCGACCTGAAGCACTTCAAGGCGCTCACGATGGGGCACCATATCGTGATGGGACGCAAGACTTATGATTCGATCGGCAAACCGTTGCCGGGCCGCACTTCGGTGGTGGTGACGCGCAACCGGAAACTGAAAATTGGCGGGTGTATCGTTGTGCATGCGCTTGAACAGGCGCTTGCTGTTTGCGCTGCGGATGACGAGATTTTTGTCGTGGGCGGGGCGGAACTTTATGCCCTGGCCTTGCCAATTGCGGACAAGCTTTATATCACCGAGATACAGAAAGACGTGCGGGGTGACGCGTACTTTCCCGTCATTAATCACGATGAGTGGCGGGAAATATCCCGCGAGATGCACAGCCAGCAGGAACCGCTACCGTTGGAATACCACTTCACCACCTGGCTTCGCATAAAACAGTAACGCTAGCCGACCGGACGACGGCATTCCTTGCGCTCTCCCACAGTCTGGCAATTGCGGCACCCCGCTGGTCGCATCCACCCTAACAGCCTGCGAGGCAATTATCCGGTCCGCATTTCCCCGGATTTGTTCACCCGCTCAAGCATGGACTCGTCAGTGCATCTCTTGAGTCGGTGATTCGGGCACCTCCGGCAGCGACGGCATCTCAGGCACTTCTGGCCTTTCCGGCATTTCCGGGAGAGAAGGAGACTCATGGATATCCATGTTAAGCGGGCTTTCCGGACGTTCATGGGTATTCGCGTTGATTTCGCCCGGACTGACCAGCTCCGCACCTCTGCCCGCCCCTTCATGGGATTGCGCCCCTTTATTGCTTTCTCCCGGGCCTTCTTCCTTCCTCTCCAATTCAAATACGCTGTTTTCCTCTTTCAGAAAAGAGCTGTCATTATAAAAATCAGGAATGTCTTTCAGCAAAACAGGCATTACTTCAGCGTCCACAGCCAGCCCCACCTGTTTGGGGTGGATGTCGATCTCCCCTTTTTCGGTTTTAATGAATGTTATGCCCTGATTCACCTTGTCGTAAGTGCCCGAACGGAAGCTGCTGCGGTCACCCGGCAAAATGACCGTTGCCTCATGGTCTGTTCCGCGCACACCGATTGTTGCCGTCGGAGTCCTGAGCAAATCTTTTTGCGGATACAGTTTCCCCAGTTTTCCAGTGACAAAGCGGCCCGCGCCTTTAAGCAGGGAAAACACGCTGACATCCTTGCTCGTTCCGGTGTAGGCAAACTGGTCGATCTTGAGTTGCGTTTCCGGACGAACCGAGACCAGCCCGTCATCGGTCATCCTGATTTGCAATGTGCCCGACTGGGACGTCACGATCGTTTCTCCCACGCATACCCGATCACCTTTGGCAAGCAGCCTTTTTCGACCATTGCTTTGCGCCTCGACAGCACCGAGGCTTGAAATCACCTCTCCCGCAATTTGCATCTTGCCACCCGGGCTTATGCCGGTTCCGCCCATGCCGGTGGACTTTGCCACTATTCCGGTACCGCCCATTCCCGTCCCGGAGGCTGTGTAGTTGCATTCATTTGAAGCGGCCCACACACTCCCGCAAAGGGTGCCAAGTACGCCCAGCAAGGCAAGGCGTTGCAACAACAAGTCAATTTTTTGGGGCTTCATCCGGAACCTCCGCCTCACTAAAGTTATATACGCCGAAATTTGCCCGATGCACCGCATCGGCCTGTCCTTCATCGCGCTTTTGCAGTTCTGCGGCGCGCTTGTTGACAGAATGGAGCGCCTTCATGCCGACGGTGCGGGTATAGTCCGATAGTTGCTTCACCGAATCGGCGCTCAATTTATCATAGAAGACACAGCGCTCCATAAAGGGTGGTGCGCCACCCGCCAGATTGTGTACTGTTGCAGCCATGTGGTCATGAATATTCTGGCCGAAATAATAGATCTTTTCTTCCATGTCCTGAGGCAGGACAAATGCATCCGCGCAAAGAAACACCATGTCATTCTCGTCCAGCTTGACTATCCCCTGCCGCAGCCATTCGTCCAGAACCACACGTGCACGGAAATCCTTGCTGACCGACTGAACCAGGGATTCGAAGGATAGCCCACCGCCTTTGTTCGCCAGGCGCGGCAAGGGAACGGGCAGCCCCTCTTCGTTCTGGTATTCAGGGTAACCGCTCCAAATAGTTAGCAGCAAAGCGCTCATGGATGCGCGATGTGAAAGGTCGATCTTTTCCGCGGGTTCATTGCGCAACCGGTTGATCTCCCTGCGGTGGATCCCGGTCAGCAAGCTGATACGGCTGTCCGTCTGGGGTTTGGAGGCCAGCCTGAATTCTTCTTCTGCAATCTTCGCATAGGCAGATTTGGCCAGGTTGCAGAAAGCCGGAAATGTTACGCCATGCGACAGCAGCAAACGAACTAAGGGCCGCAACAAATGCCGAATCGCCGCTACAAGAGACGGCTGAATTCCGGGGGCAGAGGTGTCTTGATTATTCATATCATCAGCTACATTGTCGGGAAGTCTCAGTTTTCATAAAGTCAGCATACCACAAAAAAACATTTGACGTGTGCAAATTTTACACGTATTATGAAATCAGTGTGTATAATGCACACGCATGTTGAGGCAGGAATATCGATAAACATGCCAGCGAACCTGCTGCAAGAACAACCCGGGTTCGATTTTTAGTTGGATATTTTTAAGGAGAAAATCATGTTGAACAAAACAAATGCTGCAAAACTTCTTGTGTCTGCACTGCTTCTGGCAGGCGGTTCTGCAATTTCCTATGCCGCACCTGCAACCCCGGCAGTTCCGGCAACCCCGGCCACACCAACAACCATGGCAATACCAGCCACACCGGCAGTTCCCGCCGCAGGTGAAGGCCTGGAGGTGGAAGCGCCCGAAGTGCACGGAGTCCCCGAAGCCCCGGAAGCCCCGGAAATGCATGAAATTCCCGAAGCTCCTGAAGGCACCCAAGGGCACGAAGCTCCCGAGGTGCAATCCCCTGAAGTGCACACAAACGGATCCCATTAATCCAAACCAACCGGAGAGCGTCATCATGGAAAACCGACTGAATACTGATGCGTTAAGAATTGTGCAGCTTGAAAAACTGCAGGAATTGAAAGCGCAAGAAAAAAACCTGCGGGAATTACAAGGTGAGCTGGAAAGGATCAATCTAAAAATCAAGAGAAAGGATGCCCTATCGCCGGATGACGTCTCGTATCTCAGCCAACTCGGCTGGCTTGCCGCGTTGTCCGTAACGGTAGCCAGCATCGCTGCCAACATTTAGCTAAAGATGAACATCCGACTTTAACCCTCTAAACCAACCGGACCAACTCTACTATCATGAAAAACGCCATACTCGCCAGCAGCATCATTAGTTTCTTCACCTCTGTCGTGATCAGTTTCTTTGCTTCAGTTATTTTTCAAACTGCACACGCGGAAGAAGCGGGAAAGCTCAGCCTGGAAACAGGCATGGACTACAACACCGGCAAGTATGGCGGTTCCCAATCCACCGATATTTTTTATGTCCCCTTCACAACCAAGTACCAGGGCAAGGAATGGACGCTGAGATTGACCGTTCCCTACATACAGATTACCGGGCCGGCAAGCATCATAAGCGTGATGAACGGTGTGCCCCTGACTGGTGCTGCCGCAAGCAATACTCCTGTCACCCGCTCTGGCATGGGCGACGTGATTGCAGCTGCTACCCACAATGCCTACAACGGGGGCAGCGAGGGACTCATAGTCAACCTGACCGGGAAAGTTAAATTGGGAACGGCTAGCAGTTCCCAGGGATTGGGCACCGGGAAGAATGATTATGCCTTCCAGTCTGATCTGTACCAGGTAAAGGGAAGCTATACCACTTTTGGAAATTTTGGTTACAGAATATACGGCAGCCCGGCCGGATACACGCTTAACAACATTTTTTATGGTTCGCTGGGCGAGAGTTATAAATTTAACCAGGATACTTCAGGAGGGATGATGCTTGATGTCGGCCAGAAAGTCATATCGACAGGCTCCCCTATTGTAGAAACGATATTTTTCGTCAACCATAAACTTGATAAAACCTGGAAAGCCCAGGGTTATTTCTTAAAAGGTTTCACGAATGGCGTCCCGAATTTCGGGCTCGGAGCGTCAATCAACCATGCCATCTGACCAGTTTGGATTTCCCACCCGTTCGAGCGTCCACGGGCTTATCCAGATTCGTTAACCGCATGTGCCTGCAACACCAGGATGGATACCATGGATTTCCCGACACCATCCTGGCTTGCCTTGCAAAAACAGCCAGGGCCGGATCAATAGCGCCAACTCAATCCGGCCTGACGCAATCCACATAATAACGGCGCTCCCCGTTCATCTCCTCGACCAGACCGTGTATGTCGGTCTCGAAGCCGGGGAATTTCTCGTTGAAGTCGCGAGCAAACTTGAGGTAATCGACGATGGTCTTATTGAAGCGCTCGCCGGGAATCAGCAGCGGAATACCGGGTGGGTAGGGAGTGAGCAACACCGCTGTGACACGGCCTTCCAGGTCCTCTATCGGCACGCGGTCTATCTCGTCGTGCGCCATCCTGGCGAATGCGTCGGACGGTTTCATCGCGGGCTGCATATCTGACAGATACATCTCGGTGGTCATGCGCGCCACGTTGTGGCTCTTGTACATGTCGTGTATCTGCTGGCACAGATCATGGAGGCCGACGCGCTCGTAGCGCGGGTGCGCCACGGCAAACTCCGGCAAAATACGCCAGATGGGCTGGTTTTTGTCGTAGTCATCCTTGAATTGCTGCAAAGCGGTAAGCAGCGTGTTCCAGCGGCCCTTGGTGATGCCGATCGTGAACATGATGAAGAACGAGTACAGCCCGCATTTCTCCACGATCACGCCGTGCTCGGCGAGATACTTGGTAACCATCGCGGCCGGAATGCCGGTTTCATCGAAGTTGCCGTTCAGGTTGAGCCCCGGCGTGATGATCGTGGCCTTGATCGGATCGAGCATGTTGAAGCCCGATGCCAGCTTGCCAAAACCGTGCCATTTGTCGCCGGTCTTCAGCACCCAGTCCTCGCGCGAACCGATGCCTTCGTCGGCAATCTTCTCCGGCCCCCACACCTTGAACCACCAGTCCTTGCCGAACTCGTCGTCCACCTTGCGCATCGCGCGGCGGAAATCCAGCGCCTCGGCTATGGATTCCTCCACCAGCGCGGTACCCCCCGGCGGCTCCATCATCGCGGCGGCGACGTCGCATGACGCAAT
>JAJZEQ010000131.1 GCA_021851345.1 Pseudomonadota bacterium | reverse complement strand
CTGCACTCGACGCTGGGCTACAAATCACCGATGCAGTTCTTGAGTGACTGGCTCATAGCTCAACAGCAGGAAAAACTGGTAGCATGAAACCCACCTCTTGGAAGACGAAAAACCGAGGGAAGGTCACACAACTTCAATCCCAACTTTGCCGTTGAAGCTGAATATCTCAACTTGGGCGAAATTAAAAGTGGCAGTAATTCTGTAAAATCCACTGGCTTCAGTGTGAGTGGTATAGGCTCTATCCCATTCAATGAACAATTCTCGTTGTTCGGTAAATTGGGTTACGCGGTGATTACCGGTAAACCTGGCGGCAGCTTCACTGGCTCTGATGCAAATAATAGAGCTATCACATATGGTTTCGGCGGTCAATTCAACATCACTCCGGTGGTGGGTGTCCGTTTAGGCTGGGATAAATATAAATTCAACGATAATACGAATCCTGGATTTAACGGCTATGGAACGAACGGCAATGCAACCCTAATCTCAATTGGTGTCTTGTTCAAATTCTGATCCGGCTTGACACATGGAAAACCGGACATGTTTCGGTTTTTTGTTGCCTGAACGAGTAAATGTTTCTGAGGGATATTCGTTCCCTGCCCGCTTAAAAATGTATCCGAAATATACCAATTTAAGATATCCTTCTGTTTCGCACACAATAAATGAGACCGGATGAAAAACCGGTGTCGTGAAATTATTGAATTTTCCAAAATAGAAGACAGCGCGGCATCATTCGTAACAGGGCGGGGGAAATAAAAAAACTGGCGCATCATGAAAGCGGGAATCCAGTGGATTTAAATACAATGCATGTAAGTCGTGAATTATGGGAATCTCAATAGCTTGAACAAGCGATGATCCTTTCGGCCAGAGTCAATACATACGGACAAGACCTGCTACGCCGCCATGGCGAGCGAGTCCACAAAATTGCCCTCGATGCCGGCTTCACCTGCCCCAACCGCGACGGTACGAAGGGTCGGGGAGGTTGTTCCTTCTGCAACAACATTTCTTTCAGTCCCGATGCCGATACCCGTCTGGGTCTTGCCGCACAGATAGCCAAGGCGCGCCGGGCCATTGCACGGCGCACCCGCGCCCGCAAATTCATCGCCTATTTCCAGGCCTACACCAACACCTATGACAAAGTGGAGGCGCTGGAAACGCTCTATCTCGAAGCGCTGAAAGAACCGGATATGATCGGGCTTGCCGTGGGCACGCGTCCCGACTGCGTTTCATCCGAGGTACTGGACCTGCTGGACCGTTATCGCGACCAGGGACTGGAAGTGTGGCTGGAACTGGGACTCCAGTCCGCCTTTGACAAAACCCTGGAACGGGTCAACCGCGGCCATACCTTTGCCGAATACCGCTCAACCGCACTGGCAGCGCGACAACGCGGCATCGCCGTATGCACCCACCTGATCGTGGGCTTGCCAGGCGAGACCGAGGAACATTGCCATGCCACATTGGATGCCGTGCTGGAAACCGGCGTTGACGGACTCAAGCTGCATCCCTTGCACATCGTCAAGCACACGCTGCTGGCCCACCAATGGCGCAAGGGCGAGTATGCCCCGCTCTCCCGTGAGGGATATATAGCCATGGCCGCCAACCTGATCGAGCGCACCCCGGAAAACATCGTCTACCACCGGGTAACGGCTACAGCATCGCGTGACGTCTTGTTGGCGCCCGCATGGTGTGCGGAAAAATGGAACCTGCTGAACGGCATCGAAATAAAGCTGCGGAAACGCGGCGCCCGCCAGGGCACTCGTGCTGGGACTCCCTTTGTAAACGAGGAACTGAATCATGTCGCTTGAACTGGTTTGCCCGGCAGGCAGCCTGCCGGCCCTGAAGGCAGCCGTGGATAACGGTGCTGATTGCGTTTACATCGGCTTTCGCGACAGCACCAACGCCCGCGCCTTCGCCGGACTGAATTTTGACCTGCCTGCCGCCAGTGAGGCGGTGCGTTATGCCCACGCGCGCGGCAAAAAAGTCTTTCTCGCACTGAACACCTATCCACAGGCTGCCAACTGGCAGCGCTGGCAAGAGGCGGTGGACAACGCGGCGCAAGCGGGTGTGGATGCCGTCATCCTCGCGGATGCGGGTTTGATGCGCTACGCCTCGCGGACTTATCCCGAACTGCGCCTGCATCTTTCGGTGCAGGGTTCGGCCACCAATTACGAGGCGATCAATTTCTACCATGAGCATTTCGGTGTCCGCCGGGCGGTATTGCCGCGGGTGCTGTCGCTTCCCCAGGTCGAGCAAGTGGTGCAGCACACACCGGTGGAAATCGAGCTGTTCGGTTTCGGCGGCCTGTGCGTGATGGTGGAAGGGCGCTGCGTGCTCTCCTCCTACATCACCGGCGAATCCCCGAATACCGCCGGGGTGTGTTCCCCGGCCAAGGCGGTGCGCTGGCAGCAAACCCCGCAAGGGCTGGAGTCGCGCCTGAACGGCGTGTTGCTGGATCGCTATGCTGCTGATGAAAACGCGGGTTACCCGACCTTGTGCAAAGGGCGCTTCGATGTCAACGACGAAACATACTATGCGATCGAAGAGCCGGTCAGTCTCAACACGCTGGAACTGATCCCGGAGATGATGCGCATCGGCATATCCGCCGTCAAGATCGAGGGCCGCCAGCGCAGCCCGGTCTATGTGGAGCAGGTAACAAAGGTCTGGCGCTCGGCCATCGACAGCGCGCAGCGCAATGCCGAAAGCTATGCCGTCGAACCGGCCTGGATGAACCAGCTTAACAAACTTGCAGAGGGTCAGAATCACACCCTGGGAGCTTATCACCGTCCCTGGAAATGAATTGAAAGCACCAGAATGCCAGAAAGAAAAAATGAAAGACCCGGAATGAAAGCACCGACATGAAACTAGCTCTTGGTCCCGTCCTTTACTATTGGCAACGCGACGATCTGTTCGATTTTTACGAGCGGATCGCCGCAGCACCGGTGGATATCGTTTATCTCGGCGAGACGGTGTGCTCCAAGCGCCATAATTTCCGCCTGGAAGACTGGTTGGAGGTGGCAAAAAATCTTGCTGCGTCCGGCAAACAGGTGGTGCTGTCCACCCAGGCGTTGATCGAATCAGAATCCGACCTCAAAACCCTGCGCCGCCTTGCGGAAAACGGCAGCTACACGGTGGAAGCCAACGATATGGCGGCGGTGCGATTGTTGTCGGGAAAGGGCTTTGTCGCCGGCCCGCACATCAATACCTACAATCCCCAGACGCTTGCTCTGCTGGCGAAGTTGGGTGCGCAGCGCTGGGTAATCCCAGTGGAAATGTCCCGCCAGATGCTGGCCGACCTGCTGGCCTGCAAACCGCAAGGCATGGAGACCGAAGTATTCGCTTACGGTCGTCTTCCGCTGGCCTTCTCGGCGCGCTGCTTTACCGCACGCCATTACAACCTGCCCAAGGATGATTGCCAGTTCCGCTGCCTGGACCATGCTTGCGGATTGACACTGAAGACCCGTGAGGGGCAACCTTTCCTCGCGCTGAACGGCATCCAGACACAATCATCCAGTGTCTATAACCTGGTCGCGGAACTGGAAGGCATGCAGCAACTGGGGGTGGGCGTGCTGCGTGTCAGCCCGCAGCCGCTCCATACCGAAAAGATACTTGCGCTGTTCCGCCAGAGACTGGACGGCAGCCTGTCCGGCCCCGAAGCCGCACAGCAGATGGTGGGCCTGATGCCGGACCAGGCGTGCGACGGCTACTGGCATGGCCGGCCCGGCATCGAACAGGCAGGCATCTCCATATGACCGTATTTTGTTCACCCACGATCCGCCACGATGCAAGGGAATAACATGGCACAATCCGCATTCACTTTTCCGCAACCAGTCGCCACACTGGTTTCGCTGCTGCCGACCTTTCCGCCCTCCTTTGTTCTTACCAGGATGCTCAATCTTGCGCTGGGACGTATCATCCTCAAGCAATACTTGGAACCGTTGCGCGGCAAGCAGATTGCGATTCGCGTCAAGGATCTCGGTCTGGCCCTGTACTTCACGATAGATGCCGATAGATTCATCCCAACCCGTTCCGGCAAAGTGCCGGATCTGGCTATCAGTGCCACCGCGCAAGATTTCTATTTGCTGGCTACCCGCAAGGAAGACCCGGACACGCTTTTTTTCAGCCGCCGCCTGATCGTGGAGGGAGACACGGAACTGGGACTGGTGGCAAAAAACACGCTGGATGCGATCGAGTTGCCGAACTCGATGCTGCCTCGCTGTCGCCGCGCAACGTGATAACCCGAATCAGGTCGCGTATATTTCCGGCCTGATTCAGAACCCCGAGACCCATTACATTTCTCATTCAAAAATGAAATCGTGGGATGTGCGGAACGCGCCCCACAATAATGCGGCCTTGAACCAATATTGGCATTGGCCTTGCCTGCCAATTTCCGCAAATCGTTTTACATGCAAATTCGCAGTCCGGATCGGGACGCTTTCCCGCATCACCTTATTTTACAAATCACAATATATAGTGTAATTCCATGTGTAGACACACTACATATTGTGGAATATGATTCATCATAAATATATCTTTTGATGACTTTCGAGGATCAGATCATAACTATCCGGACCAAACCCGATGGGGAGGATGTAATGTCAAATAATCAAATGGAGAACGGCAACGGCAATCTGGTTTCACTACCCAGGGGTGTAATCAAGCGCGATGGCTCAATGGTGCCATTTGACTCTGAAAAGATCCGCTCTGCCGTCCAGCGGGCCGGCGCCGCAACCAAGGATTTTGATGCCAACGAGGCTTTTTTGCTCACCGCCCAGGTAGTCAAGGTCCTTATTCACAAATTCCGCGCGGAACCGCCGCACATCGAGAAAATTCAGGATGCGGTGGAACAGGTGCTGATCACCGCCAACCACTTCAAGACTGCCCGCGCCTACATCGCCTATCGCGAGCAGCACACCAAGCTGCGCCAGGATCGCAAGACCGTGGTGGACGTGGAAAGCTCTATCAATGAATATCTGAACCAGATGGACTGGCGCGTCAATGCCAATGCCAATCAGGGTTACAGCCTGGGGGGCTTGATTCTGAATGTTTCCGGCAAGGTGGTGGCCAACTACTGGCTCAACCATGTCTACCCGCCCGAAGTCGGCGTTGCCCATCGCGAGGGCGACATTCATGTGCACGATCTGGACATGCTGGCCGGGTACTGCGCCGGTTGGTCGCTGCGCACTTTGCTCAACGATGGCCTCAACGGCGTTCCCGGCAAGGTCGAGGCCGGCCCGCCCAGGCATATGTCTTCTGCTGTCGGCCAGATCGTCAACTTCCTCGGCACCTTGCAGAATGAGTGGGCCGGCGCGCAGGCATTCAGTTCCTTCGACACCTACATGGCGCCTTTCATCCGCAAGGACAACCTTCCTTATGCAGAGGTCAAGCAGTCGATCCAGGAACTGATCTACAACCTCAACGTTCCGTCGCGCTGGGGAACCCAGACACCGTTCACCAACCTGACTTTCGACTGGACATGCCCGGAAGACTTGCGCGAGCAAATCCCCGTCATCGGCGGCCAGGAAATGCCGTTCAGTTATGGCGAGTTGCAGACTGAAATGGATATGATCAACCGGGCCTATATCGAGGTAATGACCACCGGCGACGCCAAGGGCCGGGTATTCACCTTCCCCATCCCGACCTACAACATGACACCGGATTTCCCGTGGGAATCCGACAATGCCACCTTGCTATTCGAGATGACGGCAAAATACGGCCTGCCGTATTTCCAGAACTTCATCAATTCCGAACTCAAACCCAACATGGTCCGGTCCATGTGCTGCCGCCTGCAACTCGACCTGCGCGAACTGCTGAAACGGGGCAACGGTCTTTTCGGCAGCGCCGAGCAGACCGGCTCGGTGGGAGTGGTCACGATCAATTGCGCGCGCCTGGGCCACCTCTACCAGGGCAACGAGGAGGCGCTGTTACGCCGCCTCGACGACCTGTTGGAAATCGGCAAGAACAGCCTGGAAATCAAGCGCAAGGTGATCCAGCGCCATATGGATGCCGGCCTGTTCCCGTACACCAAGCGCTACCTCGGCACGCTGCGCAACCACTTCTCCACTCTCGGGGTCAACGGCATCAACGAGATGATACGCAACTACACCCGCGACGAGCACGATATCACCACCGAATGGGGTCACGCCTTCGCAGTTCGGCTGCTTGATCACGTGCGCGCAAAGATGCTTGCGTTCCAGGACGAAACCGGCCACATGTACAACCTCGAAGCGACTCCGGCTGAGGGCACGACTTACCGCTTCGCCAGGGAAGACAGGAAACGCTTTCCTGGCATCATCCAGGCAGGCACCAAGGACATGCCCTACTACACCAATTCATCCCAGCTACCGGTAGGTTTCACGGATGATCCTTTTGAGGCGCTGGAACGCCAGGAGGAATTACAGAAAAAATATACCGGCGGCACCGTGCTGCATCTATACATGGCCGAGCGCATTACCAGTGCGGAGTCCTGCAAAAAGCTGGTGCGTCGCGCCCTGGAACGGTTTGCCCAGCCCTATATCACGATCACGCCGACATTCTCGATTTGCCCCAAGCACGGGTATCTGGAGGGTGAACATGATTATTGCCCGAAATGCGACCAGGAATCCCTGGCCGAAAAGCGCGGCAAAAAACTTGCGGCAGCCTGATTCCCCATCCTTGCAAGGAGACAACCATGACCGATTTGTCCAACCCAGCCAGCATCAAGACTGATGAAATTGTTTTGACCGAAGAGGAGCGCCAGCCCTGCGAAGTGTGGACGCGGGTGATGGGCTACCACCGGCCAGTCGCGTCTTTCAATATCGGCAAAAAAGCCGAGCATTACGAGCGCAAGCATTTTCAGGAATGCCGTGTTCCGTTGACTGCCTGATCAAGTCAACAGCAGGCGCAAGATGCTAAAGCTGTGTCTTTGCGCACCCTGAAATCTTAGCCAGCCTTGTCCAGCTTGCAAATCGGCGGCCTTACTCCGCTGACCAGTATCGATTTCCCCGATTGCCTGGCCGCGGTAATATTTTGCCAGGGTTGCCCCTGGCGCTGCGGGTATTGCCACAACCATCACCTGATTCCACCGCACGGCGAAAACCGGTTGGAGTGGTCTGACGTGATGCGCTTTCTGCACCGCCGCCGGGGACTGCTGGATGCGGTTGTTTTCAGCGGCGGCGAGCCGACACTTCAGGACAACATCCAAACCGCCGCCGGCGAAGTTCGCAACCTTGGTTTCAAGGTAGGCCTGCATACCGGCGGCATTTACCCTTCCCGTTTGGACAAACTGCTCCCGCTGCTCTCATGGGTCGGCATGGACATCAAGGCTGCCTTCCCGGACTACGACAAGGTGACCGGCACCCCGAAAAGCGGGAAGCATGCGCGGGAAAGTGCGCAGCTGCTCCTGGCAAGCAGCGTGTCATGCGAATTCCGCACTACCGTACACCCCCTTTATCACACCCGTGATTCACTGCTGCGACTGGCGGAGGAATTGCAGCTGCTGGGTGTAAAGCATTATCTGCTGCAGGAATTCCGGCCTCATGGATGCACCGACGATGTTGTCAACAGCTATTCCGCGCGGGAATTACTGGATGATGCGACATGCGGCCGAATCGGAACGATGTTCGAGAGTTTCTCTGTGCGCAGAGCATGACGTTTGCCGGTTCTTCCGAAGAGCTGCCTGTATCGTTTCAGGATGGAGGGGAATCACCCGGGCACTATGATTGCCCTTTGTTTGAATACAGGCCGGCGGGAATATGTCGTCCGTTTGTCGGTACGTATGGCTGCTTACAGGAAACTGGAACGGCGGTATGTAATACAACTTTGGTTTGCAGAACCAGCCTGGCCAGCCTCGGGTACTATTTATGCCAGTAAAAAAAATGGCTTGCAGAGGAGGCAAGCCGAGGGGGAGAAAAATCAATATATGAGCGTATTATAATACGCTTATTGATTGAGTGTCAACAGCTATCGAAAAAGTTTGCACAGCAGCGCAATCAGGATTGATCGTTCAGCCCAATTTCGCCTTTAGGATAAATTGCAGTCCGGACGTGTTGCGGGAAGCCAGTACGGCAACAAGGATTGCCGCCATGCGACCGGGTTCAAATGCGCCCCGCTCACAGTGCCCATAAATAGATGATCGCTACCACCATGAGCCCGGGTGCAATCACTTGCATGCCAGAGTGATTGTGCCGCCGCTTTTGGCTGCCACAATCTAGCCACCGGCGGCCACGAGAACCAGCAGGAATGTGTCCCGGGTCTCTGCGAAAATACGGCACCATTCGCGAGCCGGATCCAAAAAATCCCGGGACATCTGCTTCAGCACCATCCGCTCCTGTTGAGCCACAGTTTGGCTATCCTTATGCGCTTCCTTGTTCATATATTCCCCCAGCCAGTTATTTATGAGGACGGAACGAAACCGACGGGCTTCGCCGGGATCTTAAAGCCGCAACCTGGTTTCCCGCAGCTTGAACAGTGTACTTTTATTTCAGCAGCTGTTTGCGTATCAATTGCAATTCGCGTTGATGTTCCTTGCTGAGCTTGGGGTAGGCCAGGTTTAGCGACTTAAAGGTGCCAAGAACGATCTCGGAAATGATCAAACGCGCATTCTCCTTGTCGTCGGCGGGCACGACATACCACGGTGCATTGCCCGTGCTGGTTGCGCTCAGGCATTCTTCATAGGCCTGCATGTACTGCTTCCAGAATTTCCGCTCGGTTATATCCGCGAGGCTGAACTTCCAGTTCTTGTCGGGCTCATCGATGCGATCGAGGAAGCGCCTGCGTTGCTCTTCTTCCGAAAGTTGCAGGAAAAACTTGATGATCCGCGTGCCGTTGCGGTGCAGGTGTTCCTCCATGTCAACGATGGAACGATAACGCTCCAGCCAGATGGCTTCCTTGTTCGTCAGCCCGTCCGGAATATTCTCGGCTTGCAGAATCTCCGGATGCACCCTGACGATCAATACCTCCTCGTAATAGGAGCGGTTGAAGATACCGATCCGGCCGCGTTCCGGCAGGGCCTGCGTGGTACGCCACAAAAAATCATGCTCCAGTTCCTCCGCGCTCGGATGCTTGAAGCTGAATACCTGACAACCTTGCGGATTGACGCCGGACATCACGTGCCTGATGGCGCCGTCCTTGCCGGCGGCGTCCATCGCCTGAAAAATCAGCAGTACCGCATAACGGTTGGATGCGTAGTGCAGCTGTTGCTGTTCGCTCAGTTCCTCAACCTGCTTTTCGAGGAATTCCTTGTATTGTTTCTTCGACTTGTATACCGGTTTCACCCGCGTCGGCCACCTGTCGAGCTTGACCTTTTTTCCCGCCGGTACGCGGAAATCCTTGATGTTGATTTTCATTCTGATCCTTTCTGTTTTCCCTGGCAATCATTCGACTTCCGAGTAACTTTCAGCGCCTCGAAGCCGGCGACGACGTCGAACAGCTCTTCGTCGATGCCGCTCCGGCGCAGACGGTGTAAGCTGCGCATCAAGTCCTCTGACAATTCGTCGATATTTTTTTCAGCGCGTTGCAACGCGGCCAGGCGGCTGGCATTTTCGCTCGCCAGGGATTCGGCACGCACCCTGAACAGCGAGACGACCGTGCCGAAATTCGCAGTACCGGGTTTGCTGTTCATGTTTTCCGCCATTTATTTCCACTATCTGCAATCTAGCACGCGTCACTCATTTCGCCGGTGCTTTCCTGTTCTGGCTTGCATCCCCTTCCAATTTCCAATCTCCGGCATCTCTTCACCGTGCTTGTCAATCGATTTCATACGCTTTCTGTCTTTGTTATGCCGCCGGGTCGTACAGCGGTGCCTCTTTCACGGCTTGCCGTGTCAGATTGAGCGAAACGGTCGCGTCGGACCAGCTCACGTCCTTGATCCAGTGCGGCGCGATGAGCACCTGATGGCCGAGCCACCAATTGCTGGTGTTCACAATCAGGTATTGAATGGCCCAGGTTTCCTCGTCGACGAGCATGCCCTGTACGTGGCCGACGTCACCATCGGTCGCCTCAATGTGATAGTCCATTACCTCTTTACAACTGCGCAGGTGGGGATCGTCATGCTGGTGCTGTGCCGTGTCAGCGCGTGCGTAAGCTTTGTCCGCTCCCGGACCTTCGCCAGGCGGTTTGGATTCGAAGCCGGCGTAGTCCGGCATCATCATGTTCGGGTAAATACCCCCGCCCCAGATGCCGGCACCGCCCCAATAAAACGGGTAGCCGTAATACCCGAAGTAGTCTATTTCGTGCTGCCGCGAAACCGGCTTTTCGGCGTCAATGTCGGGGCTGTTTTTCACCTGCTCTTTCGTAATCGAGACGGGCAACACCTTTTCGGCCCAGTCCGGGTGGCCGATCGCGATAGGCGAGATCAGCACTTTTCGACTCAAAAGCCAGGTACCTGTGTCGACAACGAGATAGCGGATAACCCACGCCCGGTCATCGAAATAGAAATCTTTCACGTGACCAATGGTGCCGTCGGTCGCGCGGATGGCGTAACCCTCCAGATCGTTCATGCTGCGTAACATTTTTGCTTCTCCTTAGTGAAGGTCGAACAGCGCGTGTCCAACGAATGGAAACCAGGCTGAAACTCGGTAACAAAATCAGCTTAAGCGCGGATCCCGATTGGTTCTGTTCGGCAGCGCACCCAGCCGGGCGGCCGCATTCCACAATGCGATAACCGGCACATCAGGCTGGTGGGGGTCGAAGGCAAGTATGCTGAGCGATGCCGTACCCAGCGAGAAATGCCGTGCTTCGGCCACCGCCAATCCGATCCAGCGTGCTGCCAGGACGCTGCCCACCTGACCGTGGGTAAACAGTGCGACATTCCCGTCCAGCTTGCGCAAGCGGGCGATGAGCCGATCAACACGACCGGCAATCTGTGCGGGCATTTCACCGCGAGGACAACCGTCCTGATAAACATTCCAGTCCGGCCGTGCCTTGTGGATGTCCACAGAGCGTTGTCCTTCGTAATCGCCATAATCCCATTCGGCCAGGTCGGGCTCCATTTCAGGCGCTTTATCCAAACCGGCCAATTCACAGGTTTGCCGTGCGCGCTTGAGCGGACTGGTCAGCACATGTGCAAACGGGATAGCCACGAGATGCTTGCCCAGTTCACGCGCCTCGTCCTCGCCGTTCCGGGTCAACGGTATGTCCGTGCGGCCGGTATGCCGACCCGACAGCGCCCACTCGGTTTCGCCGTGCCGAATGAGATACAGGTGCAGGGAGTCGGGTTTGTCTGTCTTCATCATGCGCCGGTGGCTTCCATCGCGGCGCTGTATTCGCCGCGGCGGGCAGCGCGGTTGCACCTGGCCCGGTGGAGCAGCGCCTGTTGAGCCGCTTCCACGTTGGCGTCTTGGCCCGACCATATTTCCATGGCTGGTCGCTGGATGGCGCGGGCAAACGAAAACGCCAGCGCCCACGGCAACCGCGACTTGAAGCGGAGATTCATCGCGTTCAAGCGGGCCGAGGCCAGTTCGCCACTTTGCCCACCCGACAAGAACGCAATTCCCGGAACAGCGGCGGGGACGGCCCGCAACAGGCACTTCACCGTGGCATCAGCCACTTCTTCCACCGTTTCCAGCTTGGGGCAGGCCAACCCCTGAAGCACCATGCTGGGTTTCAGGATCACTCCCTCCAGCATCACCCCTTGTATGTACAGCTGCCTGAAAACCGCGCGCAGGACTTCCTCCGTTGTCTCGAAACACTGCGCCAGGGTGTGGTCGCCTTCCATCAGCACTTCCGGCTCGACGACCGGGACCAGTCCGGCTTCCTGGCACAACGCCGCATAGCGAGCCAACGCCTGCGCGCTGGCCTCGATACAAGCCCGGCTGGGAATACCCTCGCCCAAAACGATCACCGCACGCCACTTGGCGAAGCGGGCGCCCATTTGGGAATATTCGCCGAGGCGGTTGCGCAATCCGTCAAGACCTTCGGTCATCTTTTCTCCGGGATGACCCGCCATGTCCTTTGCACCGGCGTCAACTTTGATGCCGGGAATGATGCCCGCATCAGTGATGGTCTTGATGAGCGGAGTGCCTTGTTTGTTTCGCTGGCGGATAGTCTCGTCATAGAGGATCGCACCGCTGATGCACTCAGCGAGGCCGGGTGTGGTCGCGATTAACTCCCGCCAAGCTTGCCGCGTCTCTGCTGTTTGGGGAATCCCCAACCCGGCAAATCGTTTGTTGCAGGTTGGATTGCTTTCATCCATCGCCAGCAGTCCCTTGTCACCGGCAACCAGCGCCTTCGCGATGTCCATCAGCGCCTGCTCATTCATCTTGTGTCATCTCCACTTCCAGCAAAAGATTTGCAACCATCCGGTCACGCGCTGCCCGGCGGCCCATGACTGCCTTCCTTGCTACGGTCAGGGCATATATAACGGGACAGCGTATTTCAGGAAATCTCCGGATCATCATCGGAGGGCATTGTCGTCAGTGCCAGTTCGATGTTTGAGGCAAGGTTGTCTGCATATTCTTTCGCCTCAAACAAATGCAGTGACTCGTAGTATTTGGCTTTCACTCGAAAATTATCGATATCGTCCGACAATATCTTTCTTGTTTCATCTTTTTTCATCTCGCAACTCCCAAGCCTGTTTGATATGGGTGCCGACCGATGCCGGACACCCGGTTAAAACGTCAACCGCTGCCACCGTTCACGGCCACCCGCCTTGGCGCAACCGAATGCAGCGCACCCGGTCAACCGCAGTTGCTTCCTGAATGCCGGGTCAACTGCCGTTTGCAACAATGACGGGGATGGTGATTTTTGCCGGCAATCTGCGAATCGCCGTCTGCTATTTGCCGGAAATATCGGATTTCATTTGCCCGTATTCTTCGCGGCTTATCTCCCCGCGGGCGTATCTCTCGTTGAGGATATCGCCCCCAGTTTTCAGTGACCGTGAGTCATATTTCTGGTGCGCACGGTAACTGTATCCCCAGTTCCCTAAGTTCGAAAACAGCAGGAACACTATGCCGAACCAAAGCATCCAACCCCATGCCGCATACCAGTCGTTCCAATAGTAATGATTCATTTGATTCTCCTTGGTTATTAAAGCCGTCAGGTTCGAGGAACTGCCACTTCTCCGGATAGCGGCAGCAATGGCTTCCGGTATCACACTTCAATGTTGATTGTGCGCTACACCTGCGGCATGCTCTGTACGTTGCCACACTTATTGAGCATTCCATAATTAGCGACAAACCTGCCGTTCGGGCTGAGGTATCGAAGCCCAATCACCAGCGGCCTACACCCTTCTATACCTCAGGGCGAACGGTGTAATGAATAACGGAAAGATCAATAGGTGGCTAACGCGCAGTGCGCGGCTGCTTATTTGCCGGGTTCATCTTTACGATTCTCGCGCTCCGCCTTCTCCAATTCTTCGACTGCCTGAACGTCTTTGCGCCCCAGTGCCTCGTAGAGTTCATGCACTCGCTTGACGAGCTCCGGCGTCAAATCGGACGGCACCTTGGCTTCGGGCTTGGACTCCGGGCTGGCCTCGGGCTTGGCTTCTGGCTTGGCTTCTGGCTTGGGCGCCGGGCTGGCTTCGGGCTTGGGCGCCGGGCTGGCTTCGGGTTCAGCTTTCCGAATCTCCTGCTCCGCCTTCTCCCAGTCCTGAACTGCTCGGCCGTCCTGACGACCTCGCTCCTCGTAGAGTTCGTAGGATCGCTTGGCGATCTGCGTCGTCAAATCGGATGGTGTCTTGGTCTTGGCTTCAGGTTCAGGCGCGGCTTTGGCGTCAGGTTTGGAGTCGGAAGCCTTGGGCTGGCCGGCATTGGGCTCCGGCTCGGCGATCCCGAGGCGAACAAATACAGGAACCTTCACCAAATCCAGAACGAACGCGAACACCACCGCCGCAGCAAGCGTGCCCGCCACCACCAGGGGCGACAAGGATGTCATGGCGAATCCGCCGATGGCCAATGTCGAGGCGATCACGATATCGGCGACCGACGACAGCGCAAGCCAGAGGCTGGGACGAGTGCCCCACAAGTGCCGGCGTTCGCGAATGGCATAGAGCGTCGCCTGGCTGCCGAACACCAGGACGACGAAGGCCAGGGTTCGCAGCGCCTCTATTTCGAGATGCATGCCGAATCTGCCGATGGCCAGGATGCCGGTGCAGAAGGCCAGCAGGCAGCTACCCATGATGACGCCGGCGATCGTCAGGTTGCCGATGCGCCACACATTGGGCAGCGGCGATGGCCGCACGTTATCCGTCGTCAATGACATGGAGAGGAAATCGCCGGTGATCATCACAATGACCATCAGCAGCGGCGTCAGGATCGCGTGCCCGGTCATGATCAGGCCGGCGATCAGGAACAGCACCGTCACGACCTTCTTGGCGATGGTATTCAGCGTGTAGGTGAGGATGCGCTGGAACGTTATTCGCCCTTCCTTGACCGCGGCGACGATACCGGCCAGTCCGGGCTCGGTCAGCACCATGCCGGCGGCCGATTTGGCGACGTCGGTAGCGGTCGAGACTGCGATGCCGATCTGCGCCTGGCGCAGCGCTGGCGCGTCATTGGCTCCGTCGCCGCACATGCCGACGGTATGGCCGCCCTTCTGGAACGCCTTGACTAGCTTGTATTTGTCCTCCGGGAGGACGCCGGCGAAAACCGCGAATTGCCCGGGTTGGACGCTGTCGGGGATTGGGCCGGGCGGACTAACGGCACCATCGAGCCCCACCGCGTGAGCGACGATGGCCGCAGTCGCCGGCGCGTCGCCCGTCACCATCACGGTGCGAACGCCCAACTCATGCAATTCGGTAACGAGCGCTGCCGAGTCCGAACGGGGCGGGTCGCTGAGCGCAATGAGTCCTGCCAGCTTCATCGCCGTCGGCGGCCCCGCCGCCACTGCCAGAACCCGGAAGCCCTGCCCCTCGAGTTTGTTCGCCGCGGCTGCAGCGGTCGGCGACGGTTGTGCGAGACCGGTGACCACGGCAAAGGCGCCCTTCACGATACGTTGCGTGCCGCCGCTCGAATCAGTCGCGGTCGCCTCGGACGTCTTCTTCGCCGGATCAAAAGACTCAAACTTGACTAACTTCGGCGCGTCGGAGACGCCCTTGCTCGAAGCTGCCGTGCGAATGGCTGCATCCACCGGGTCCTGCCCGCCATCCGCGCTCGCCAGCGCGGCCAGGGCCAGAACATGCGCCTCGTCGAAGCCGGGCATGGGATGAACGGTCGTCACCGTCAGCGCATTCTGGGTCAGCGTGCCGGTCTTGTCGGCGCACAACACATCCGTCGTTCCCGCTTCATCCACCGCAGACAGACGGGTCGGAAGGACCCCCAGCTTTGCCAGGGCTCGCGCGCCGAGCGCCGCCGCCAGCGTGAACGTGGCCGGCAGTGCAACCGGTATCGTCGCAAGGACCGCCGTCAGGACGAGGGGGATGATCTCCGCCATCGGCATCTTGAGAAAGTAGGCATAGGCCACGAGCGCCGCGATGATGACGCCGTTGAATGCGGAGAGATTGCGCACCACGCGCAGCACCGCCTTCTGCTGGGAGCTCACGACGTGAGCGGTGCGAACCAGCTCCGCAGTACGGCCGAACTTGGTGCGCGCTCCGGTCGCGGTGACCTCCGCCACCGCCTCGCCCCGGCGCACCAGCGCTCCGGCAAAGGTTTGCACGCCCGCGCCGGCTTCGATGGGTACCGATTCGCCGGTAAGCATGGATTGGTCGAGCAGAACTTCCCCGCCGGTGATGTGCACATCCGCGGCCACCACGCCACCGAGGGAGAGCTTCACCACGTCGCCCGGCACCAGTTCGGCCGCGGGTACGGTTTTCCACGTGCCGTCGCGCCGGGCGGACGCGCTCAGCGCGAGCCGCGACTTCAGTGCGGCGAGAGTCGCCTGCGCACGGCTCTCCTGGAACAGTCCGAGTGCCGCGTTGAACACCAGCAGGCCGGCGATGATCGCGGCCTCGACATACTTGCCGAGCACCAGTTCGAGCACGATCGCAGCCTCGAGCATCCACGGCACCGGCGCCCAGAATTTTTCCAGCGCCATGCGCAACGGGTGCATGCTCGTATCCGGCATCGCGTTGGGGCCGAACTTCTTCAGCAGGCGTCCGGCCTCGTCGCTGGTCAGGCCGCTGGTCGGGTTATCCGTTGCGGCACCCGCCGGCTTGGCATCGGGTTTGGCTTCGGGCTTCGATTCAGGAGCCTTGGGCGAATCGGTATTGGGTTTCATAGTAAATGTTCCTCCCGTCTTTGCGCTGTTGAAGATTTCGTGGATTGCGGAATGCTTGTTGTCAGACTGATGCGGTCTCCATCGCCAGCAGGCTCTTGGTCGGTGGCGACCAGCATCCTCGCGGTGTTTATATGTTCAAGCGCATTCATTTGGTATTGCTCCACTTCCAGTTGCGGATCTCCGGCATGTCTTCGCCGTGCTTGTTGATGTACTGTTTGTGTTCGATCAGCTTGTCCTTGAGCTGCTGCTTCAGATAGATGCCCTTGTCCCCGGTCTGCGGCAGGCGGTCTATCGCGTCCATCACCAGATGGAAGCGGTCCATATCGTTCAGCACTGTCATGTCGAACGGCGTCGTGATGGTGCCCTCTTCCTTGTAGCCGCGCACATGGATGTTGTCGTGGTTGGTGCGGCGGTAGGTCAGCCGGTGGATCAGCCACGGGTAGCCGTGGAAGGCGAAGATCACCGGCTTGTCCCGGGTGAACAGCTCGTCGAAATTCATGTCGCTCAAGCCGTGCGGATGCTCGATCTGCGGCTGCAGCTTCATCAGGTCGACGACGTTGACCACGCGGATCTTCAGCTCGGGCAGATGCTCGCGCAGGATGGAAACGGCAGCCAGTGTCTCCAGCGTGGGTACATCGCCGCAGCAGGCCATCACCACGTCGGGTGCAACAGCCTGGTCGTTGCTGGCCCATTGCCAGATGCCGATGCCCTCGGTGCAGTGCTTGACGGCGGCGTCCATCGCCAGCCACTGCGGCGCCGGGTGCTTGCCCGCGACCACGACGTTGACGTAGTGGCGGCTGCGCAAACAGTGGTCCATCACCGACAACAAACAATTGGCGTCGGGCGGAAAATACACACGCACAATCGAGGCCTTCTTGTTCAAGGCGACATCGATGAAACCCGGATCCTGATGGGTGAAGCCATTGTGATCCTGGCGCCAGACATGCGAGGCCAACAGGTAATTGAGCGATGCGATCTTCCTTCGCCACGGCAGGCGTGCGGTGACTTCCAGCCACTTGGCGTGCTGGTTGAACATCGAATCGATGATGTGGATGAACGCCTCGTAGCAGTTGAACAGCCCGTGCCTGCCGGTGAGCAGGTAGCCCTCGAGCCAGCCTTCACACTGGTGTTCGCTGAGCATTTCCATCACACGACCGCTGGGTGCCAGCCATTGGTCGTTCGGCACGGTGGCCGCATCCCACTGGCGTTCGGTCACATCAAACAACGCTTCCAGGCCGTTGGAAAGCGTCTCGTCGGGACCGAACACGCGGAAATTGCGCTGCTCACCGTTCAGCTTCGCGATGTCGCGCAGGAAAGGCCCGAGCACATGCGTGTCGCCGATGCCGGGCGCGCCGGGCACGGGTACCTTGGCTGCATAGCCGCGAAAATCCGGCATGCGCAGGTCGCGCAGCAATATGCCGCCGTTGGCGTGGGGATTCGCGCCCATGCGTCGCTCCCCTGTCGGTGCGAGTTCGGCCAGTTCCGGTTTGAGCCTGCCCTGTTCATCGAAAAGTTCCTCCGGCCGGTAGCTCCTCATCCAGTCTTCCAGCAGCTTGAGGTGTTCGGGATGAGTATTCGGGTGTAACGGCACCTGGTGCGCGCGGAACGTGCCCTCGATCTGCAGGCCATCGACCACCTTGGGCCCGGTCCAGCCCTTGGGCGACTTCAGGACTATCATCGGCCAGCGCGGGCGGGCGGTGTCTCCGCTGGAACGGGCGTGCTGCTGGATTTGTTTGATTCTCTCCACCGCCGTGTCGAGCGCTGCGGCCATCGCCTGATGCATCAGTTCGGGCTCGTAACCCTCGACGAAGATCGGTGTCCATCCGTAGCCGCGCAGCAGCTGCTCCAGTTCCTCATGTTCGATTCGGGCGAGCACGGTAGGATTGGAAATCTTGTAGCCGTTGAGGTGCAGGATAGGCAGTACCGCGCCGTCGGTAACCGGGTCGAGGAACTTGTTGGAATGCCATGCGGTGGCCAGCGGCCCGGTTTCCGCCTCGCCGTCGCCGACCACACAAGCGACGATCAACTCCGGATTGTCGAACGCCGCCCCGAACGAATGGCTGAGCGAATAACCCAGCTCACCACCCTCATGGATTGAGCCTGGCGTCTCCGGCGCGGCATGGCTGGGAATGCCGCCGGGAAAGGAGAACTGCAGGAACAACTTCTGCAGCCCGGCCTCATCCTGGCTGATGTCGGGATAGACCTCGCTGTAGGTGCCCTCGAGGTAGGTGTTGCCGACCACCGCAGGGCCGCCATGGCCGGGGCCGGAAACGTAGATCATGTCGAGGTCGTATTTCTTGATGACCCGGTTCAGGTGCGCGTAGATGAAGTTCTGCCCGGGCGTGGTGCCCCAGTGCCCGAGCAACATTTTTTTGACATCGGCGAGTGCCAGCGGCCGCTTCAGCAGGGGATTGGCGTAAAGAAAGATCTGGCCGACCGACAGATAGTTGGCGGCACGCCAGTAGGCATCAATCTTGTGCAACAGCTCGGGCGTAAGTGTGGCGGATTTCATGGTTTAAGTTTCCCTTTTGCGTTAAGATTGAGAACACGGGTGACGGAACGCGCGATCATCAGTTCCTCGTCGGTATGTATGACCCGCACCCTGACGCGGCCGGTGTCCGGCGATATCAGCAGTGCATGCCCGGCATTGCGCTGGCGGTCCAGTTCAATGCCCAGAAAACCGAGTCCGTCGCATATCCGTTCACGCACAAGCTGCGCGTTTTCGCCGATGCCGCCGGCGAAAACCAGCGTGTCCAGCCCGCCCAACACCGCGGCATAAGCACCTATCCATTTCCTGGCCTGGTAGCAGAACAGCGCGATCGCTTCAGCAGCGCGCTCATCATGCGCCTCGCAGTCCAGCAGATCGCGCATGTCGGAACTGGTTTCCGATATCCCCAGCAGTCCGGACTGAAAATTGACCATCTCGTTGAATTGTTTCGCGCCCATTTTTTCGGTGCGTGCCAGGTACCAGACCAGCCCCGGATCAAGGTCGCCGGAACGGGTGCTCATCACCAAGCCCGCCGCTGGTGAGAAACCCATGCTGGTGTCGATGCTCCTGCCGTCGCGCACCGCCGCAAGGCTCGCGCCATTGCCGAGATGGGCAAGGATCACCCTTCCCCTGCTTGCGGCCGGGTCGCCGAGTCGGGCGAGTTCCTCCATCAGAAATTCATATGACAAACCGTGAAACCCGTAGCGCCGCACCCCTTGCGCTTCGTAGCGGCGCGGGATAGGCAACTGCCGCGCCACACGCGGCAGATCATCGTGAAAGGCAGTGTCGAAGCACGCCACCTGAACAAGGTCGGGAAAGCGGCGATGAAACATCTCGATCAACAGGATTTCTTCAGGCAGATGCTCGGGATCGAACGGACTGAGCCGATGCAGCTCGTCTATCATCTCCGTCGTGATGCGCTGCGGGCGGCTGTACTTCGGGCCGCCGTGTACCACGCGATGTCCCACTGCGGTCAATCCATCCCGACTGCAGCGTTCCTCGACCCAGTCCATCAGAACTACCGCCGCCGCCGTGTGATCCGGCGCCGTCACCGGGTGCGAAAAGTTGTCCGTCTGGCTCAAGCCTGTTACCCGCAAGCTGGCCTCCGGCAATCCTATCCGTTCGATCCCGCCTTGCAGAATCCTGCGGAGGGTGATTCCGGCCTCGAATAGCGCGAACTTGATGCTCGACGAGCCGCCGTTGATGGTCAGAACAAATGGGAACTCATTTTTCATGGGCATCGATTTTTACCGGCTAGCGTACTTTTAATTCGACGGAATGTTCATGACGGTCGTCTACCAGGGGAACGGTTTTTTCGGCAAGTTTTTTTCCATCGAGCAAAAGTTGATCTGCATCGCCGGCATCGGCATCGAGCCGGCTGATCGTGATGTGATAAACAGTTTGCCGGTACCGGTAGTGGATTTTGTAACTGTTCCAGCTTTTCGGCATACGCGGAGTCAGGCGCAGCCGATCTCCTTCCAGGTTCACACCCAACAGGGTTTCAATCAGCAGGCGATACATCCAGCCGGCTGATCCCGTGTACCATGTCCAGCCGCCCCGGCCAGTATGTGGCGCGATTGCATAGACATCCGCCGCAACGACATACGGCTCGACTTTGTAGACGGCGATTTGTTCGGGCGTCGCGCCGTGATGGACTGGATTGAGCAGCGTAAATAACTCCCAAGCGCGCTCATGATCACCCATAAGCGCGAAGGCCATTGCAGTCCAGATTGCGCCGTGGGTGTATTGGCCACCGTTCTCGCGCACACCCGGAATGTAACCCTTGATGTAACCGGGATCGAGCGCAGATTTGTCGAACGGCGGATCGAACAATTGGATCAGCCCGGCCTCGCGCCGGACCAGACGCTGATCCACGGATTGCATCGCCTGTCGCGAGCGGGACAAATCGCCCGCACCGCTGATCACCGACCAACTCTGCGGCAGGGAATCGATCTGGCATTCCTGATTGGTGCTGGAACCCAGCGGCTCGCCGTTGTCGAACCAGGCGCGGCGATACCATGCGCCGTCCCAGGCGTGTTGCTCGATGTTCTGTCGCAGCTGCCGAGCCTGGGTGACGCAGCGTTCGGCAAAGGGGAGGTCATTACGCGTACGTGCCAGTCCGGCAAATTGGGTGAGCACGTCGTAAAGGAAGAAAGCCAGCCATACACTTTCGCCCCGTCCCTTGATGCCAACCAGATTCATGCCATCGTTCCAGTCGCCGCAGCCCATCAGCGGCAGCCCGTGTTCGCCGAAGGTCAGTCCGTGCTCAATGGCGCGCACGCAATGCTCGTATAGTGTGACCGCTTCTTCAGAACGGTTGGGCAGATCATAGTAGGCTTCTTCCTCCGGTTTGAGCTGACGGGCTTCAAGGAGGGAAATCTTTTCGTCGAGTACGCCGATATCGGCGACACACTGTACATAACGGCAGGTCACGAACGGCAACCACAGATAGTCGTCGGAAAAATGTGTGCGCACGCCCCTGCCTGCCGGTGGATGCCACCAGTGTTGCACGTCTCCTTCGCGGAATTGGTGCGCGGCTGCACGCAGCAGATGCTCGCGGGTGAGGGCCGGTTCGGCATGCACCAGCGCCATCACGTCCTGCAACTGGTCGCGGAAGCCGTAGGCACCGCCGGATTGGTAAAACCCCGTTCGTCCCCACAACCGGCAGCTCAGGGTCTGATACAACAGCCAGCCGTTCGCCATTACATTCACAGCGGGATCGGGCGTATCAACATTCACCGCCCCCAGGGTTCGATTCCAGTAGTCCCAAACGCCATCGAGTGCAACGCGGCTGGCGTCCGCCCTGCGAAAGCGCTGGATCAGGTTCTGAATCTCGGTAGGGTTGCGGCCGACGCCGAGGCGGAAACACGTTTCCCGCTCCTGTCCATCCGGCAGGTCAAATGCGACTTGCATCGCGCCGCACGGATCCAGCCCGGCGCCGGTTTTTCCGGAAAGGCGCGTGCGTTTCATAGCTGCCGGTTGAGACAGGCTGCCGTTTCTGCCGATGAACTCCGTGCGGTTTCCGGTGATCGTGCGTGTCGCATCGTTCACGTCTATAAATGCGATGCGCCCTTTAAAGTCGGTGTTGTAATGATTGCGCGCCAGCAAGGCGCCGGTCTTGACATCTACTTCGGTTTGCACGTGCAGCAGGTTTTTATCCCGGGAATCGCCCAATACCCACTCACAGTAGCCGGTGACCGAGATACGGCGCGCGCGCCCCGACACATTGCGCAACTTTAACACCGCGAATTTTACCGGGGCATCCATCGCCACATAGACCCACAACTCTGAAACGATGCCATTTTCGGTATGCTCGAACACACTGTAGCCAAAACCGTGGCGAATGACATAAGGTGTTTTGCCGCGAGCCGGAGAAGGTGTGGGAGACCAGAAGCGCCCTGACTGGTCATCGCGTATGTAAATCGCCTCACCGGTAGTATCTTCAACAGGATCATTGTTCCATGGCGTCAATCTGAATTCATGGGAATTCTCAACCCAGGTGTAAGACGAACCGCTCTCTGAAATAACTGTTCCAAAATAGGGATTGGTCAGCACATTGACCCACGGTGCCGGCGTCATTTGATCGGGTTGCAGGGTAATGACATATTCGTGACCGTCGCGGGTAAAGCCGCCCAGACCGTTCTCAAATGTCAATTCGCGTTGCGGGAGCGGCGCCGTCAAAACCTCAAACCTGGAGCGGTTTGTCGTAAGCGCCGGGATGAACGGCTCCAGTGTGCCACGATGCTCCAGCTGCTCCGCCAATGTTCCCTTTTCATCATCCAGAACTATGCGGGCCACAGATTGCAGCAACACCAGATCGTCATTGGGAATCTGTTCCAGGCGACGGACAAAGATTCCGCCCGGCTTGTCCAGCATATGCGCTTCAATTCCAGACGAGATCAGACCGGTGATTTTTTCATGCAGGGACTGGCGATAAACCGAAATGTCTTCGTTCAATATAACCAATTCGACAGTCAGCCCCTTCATGCGCCAATATGAATGTGCCTTGACCGCTTGCAGGACCAAGTCGATCTTCTCCGAGTCGCTGATGCGAAGCAGGACCAGCGGCGCGTCACCTGAAATTCCGTAACTCCACAGACCGTTTTGTCCGCGCCGGTTATTGCGCAACACGACCGGACTGGCGCGACGGGCCGGGTCGGCATAAATCAGCGCGCCCGCCATCTTTGCATAAAGCTGGGCTTCAGCCTCCGTAGCATTGAGAAGATGCAATGTCACCTGGCTGTGGGTCCACGCCAAATCAAAGGTGCGGTCAGCCATGTGGGCGCTTTGATATTTTTCCATCTGAGCCAGAGCATCTTTCCGGCTTTCGGTCACGCCCATCAGCAGGTCGATATTGGCGGTTTCATGAGGCTGCAAAGAGACCTTGCGGCGCAGAGAAACAATCGGATCAAGAACGGAACCGACCGTGTTGGACAAGGGCGAATCACTCTGCATCGCGGCAGGCTTGGCCAGACTTCTGCCGCGACCGACAAATCTGGAGCGGTCTGTCTCGCACGAGATATCTCCCGCCTCCCCCCCTTGGCACAGCATCAGATGCAGCAACCACGGCGGATTCTCTTCCCTGGAACGCGCGCGGCGGGTGCAAAGCAGGGCGGAAGATTTTTGCACGAACTCGGTCTGCACAAAAAGATTGCTGAACGCGGGATGCGCCGTGTCCGTGGCTTGCGTCGCGAGCACCACCTCCGCATAACTGGTTAACTCAATGACACGGACCGTGGACGAGCGATTTGTGATCGTAATGCGCCGCAACTCCACATCATCTTCCGGCGACACGGTGATCTCGGTGTGAACCTCAAATCCGGCATGATGCTGCCGGAACTCCGCTCGTGACTGCGTGAATATAGCTTCGTAGCCTTTGGTCTCGCGCAAGGTGGGTTGATACGCGGCGGACCAGAACTCCCCGGTTACCGCATCGCGCAGATAAACAAATGTACCCCAGCAATCGCGCGTGGCATCTTCCCGCCACCGGGTAACCGCCATATCGCGCCAGCGACTGTAGCCCCCGCCGGCGCTACTGATGGCCACATGGTAATGGCCATTGGACAGCAGGTGGACTTCCGGTGACGGCGGGGTGGGGTGCGTGAACACACGCATGACCGGATCGGCGTTTCCAGATAGTGTGCGCGATTTTTCCAGTTTCGGATTTTCTGAAAGAACGCTCGCTACGGTCTGCGGCACACGCTCCTGCAACAGCAGGTCCGCCGCTTTGAGCAATGGACAGGCCATGAAGCGCCGCTGCATCGGGTAACCGCGCAATAGATTGTCCAACGCCAACAGGCTCATGCCTTGGTGATGCGCCATGAATGATCTGACCGTGGCGCTCTTTTCATCCGGCGGCAAATGCGCCGGCGTGTAATCCACTGCCTCATAAAAACCATAGAGAGCTGCGAGTCCCTCATTTGCCAGCCGTTGCAGGTTTTCACAGGCCTTTTGCGGCGCAATCATCAACGCCATTGCGCTGGCGTAAGGAGCAATCACCAGATCCTGGGCTAATCCCCGCTTTAAACCCAGCCCGGGCACGCCAAACGCACGGTATTGGTAGTTCAGTTGAACGTCGACCCTGTTGTAGCCCGATTCGGAGATACCCCAGGGTACACCACGCATGTTCCCATACTCGATTTGTTGCTGCACCGCCGCTTTGCAGCTGTGATCAAGCAGAGTGTTTTCATAGTTGGGCATGACCAGCAGCGGCATCAGATATTCGAACATCGAACCGCTCCAC
>JAJZEQ010000078.1 GCA_021851345.1 Pseudomonadota bacterium | reverse complement strand
GGATCATGCATGCCTGTGCCTGATTGTATGATTGTATGATTGACACAAGGTTGCATATTCGGGAGGGTATTGATGCGATGAATGAATATATTTTTTTTGATAGTGGTCTGCGCGACAGGTTTTTGGAATATGCCCAAAAGCAGGGCGCGGTGTGCGAGTTGCGGGAGGACACGATGGGTCTGATCGTGGCCGTGGCGGAAGATCTTTCCGATGATCTGGTGGATACTCTGGAGGCCTGTTATGACGGGTTGCAGGATGAGCAATCCGATCTGATGTCCCGGGTTGAAGGCGGATTGGGAAAACTGGCCGGATTCAAACTTGTCCTGCCGGACGGGCAAACCTGCATGGTGCCGCTGCAGCCGGAAATGGCCAACCGTCTGTTGTCCTGCTTCAGTATTGAGGAAATTCAGGTGCTGTTCGACGCTGTTGCGCGCAGCGCGCTGAATCCCAAGGACAGCCATCTGTGCGAAATCCTGCACGCCGCGGAAAATTCCAAACGAAAATAATCTTACGGATACCCCATCCGTATTTCCGGTCCACTACGGCCATAAAATATTCACGATATTTGTTTTTAGAGAGCAGGCTTCAGGTATAGAATGCCGGCCTGATTTTTCATCAATTTTAAGGAAGCAATATGTCAGAAGGATTTCATGTTCACGGGGCCCATGACCACGCGGTGGAACACCACGCCCAGAGCGGCGACAGCCTGGCCGGATATGTCGCGATCTTCACAGCGATCCTGGCTTCGGTAGGCGCGATCGTCAGTTATCAGGGCGGCGACACCCAGAACCAGGCGATGCTGTTCAAGAACGAGGCAGTGCTGAAAAAAACCCAGGCTTCGGATCAATGGAATTTTTATGAGGCGAAAAGCAACAAGGGACATTTGATGGAGCTTGCCGCAGACCTGGCACCTGCCAACAAGCGGGATTATTACAAGACCCAGATCGCAAAATACGAAAACGACAAGAAAGAGATCAAGTTGAAGGCTGAGGCACTGGAGTCCGAATCGGAAAAGGCCAATGAGAAAAGCGAGCATGCAATGCATCCACACCATAAACTGGCCCAGGCCATGACGCTGATACAGATTGCCATCTCGCTGGCCTCCATCACGGTTCTGACGCGCAAGAAATGGTTGTTTGCCGTGGCGGGCGTGGCGGCTGCGGGCGGCCTCGCCATGTGGGGGCTAGCCCTTGGCGCCTAGTTTTTAGGTCTGCCATGAAAGAGGTTCTCTATGACTGGGGCGGTGCCAACGTCTGGCTGTTCCACGTCATTAATGACATCCGGTTTGTGTGGCTGGACAAGGTCATGCAGCTCGGAACGGAACTGGGAAACCACACGCTGTTCCCGTTCTATCTCGGCTTGCTGACTTTGTGTGCCCTGGCTGTAGCCTGCACGCCAGGGCAGGAGCCGGCTCATTACCGGCTTCAGGTGACCCGCTGGATGGCCGTGATTGCGGTGTTCAGCTGCGCTTATCTGTTCGACGGTTTTCTGCTGGCCGTGCTCAAGCCTGCTCTTGATTTTCCCCGTCCTCCGCTTGCTTTGCCGCCGGGTACCGTGCAGATCGTCGGCACGCCGGAATATCATCACAGTCTGCCCAGCGGTCATTCATCGTTTGCGATGCTGGTCTCGGCCAGTCTGTGGCCTCTCCTGAAACGCGGGTGGCGCGTGGCGGGTGTGATCTTTGTGTTGTGGGTGGGGGTTTCCAGAATAAGCCTGGGCGCGCATTTCCCCGCGGATGTCATGGCTGGATTCCTGTCCAGCCTGGCCGTGGTGATGCTGGTCTATGTCGCGATACAGAAACTGATGCTGATGATCGGTAAACGCGCAAACCGCTTTCGCGGTGCCAATTGAACAGGGCTCGACAGGCACAGCAAGCAGTTATCCCGGGAATGCAGTGCCAATTGGCCCGATATAAAAAGCATTTCAACAGCCCAGTGCGCAAATGTTGATCTTTGCCCGTCCCGAATTCGGCAGCACAGCACCCTCTTGCGGATAGCATAAAAGCGCCTATAGTTGCGCTCATGGATCGATTTCCCATCATGCGCGTTTTGTTGTTCGGACTGTTCCTGCTGGTCTGGCTGGGCCGCGCAACGGCGTCTGTGTCGACCGTGGTGGTGCTCGATGTTGACGGGGCAATCAGTCCCGGGACGGCTGACTATGTGGTGCGCGGCCTGAAAGCTGCCGCGGCGGAGCAAGCCCGGTTGGTGGTGCTGAAAATGGACACACCGGGCGGACTGGACACTTCCATGCGGCAGATCATCAAGCAGATCATCGCATCCCCGGTTCCCGTGGTTGCATATGTCGCCCCCGAAGGTGCGCGAGCCGCGAGTGCGGGCACCTATATTCTCTATGCCAGCCATATCGCGGTGATGGCTCCGGCCACTAATCTGGGGGCTGCCACGCCTGTTTCTATCGGCATTGGTGGCATCGGCAGTCAACCGGAGCCGGGCAAGCAAGCTCAGAAAGCAGGGCAGGGGAAGAACAAGGAGACGAGTCCGGTTGATGGCGAGCAGGCTGCTCCCGGTTCCGCGATGGAGCACAAACAAGTCAATGATGCTTCCGCGTATATCCGCAGTCTAGCGCAGATGCGCGGGCGCAATATCGAATGGGCGGAACAGTCGGTGCGCCAGGCGGTAAGTTTGTCCGCGAACGAGGCTTTGAAGCTCAAGGTCATCGAGGTGATCGCCCGCGACGTGCCCGACCTGCTGCGGCAGATCGACGGCCGTAGCGTGAATGTACTGGGTATGGAACGCACTCTGGATATCAAGGATGCGCACATCGTTACATTGGAGCCGGGCTGGCGCAGCCACTTGCTGACTATTATCGCCGACCCGAGTATTGCCTATCTGCTGATGCTTGCCGGTATTTTCGGCCTGTTCTTCGAATTTTCCAATCCGGGATTTGTGCTGCCGGGAGTGGTCGGCGCGATCTCCCTGTTGCTCGCGATGTTCGCGTTTCAGATGCTGCCGGTCAACTATGCCGGACTGGGACTGATCATGCTGGGCCTCGCCTTCATGATCGCCGAGGTGTTCATGCCCAGCTTCGGGTTGGTCGGCATCGGCGGCGTCATCGCCTTCATGATCGGTTCCGTGATGCTGATCGATACCGACGTTCTGGGCTATGGTGTTCCTTGGTTCGTTATCGTGCCGGTCGGCATTGCCAGCGCATTGTTCATCTTCTTCGTGGCCGGCATGGCGCTGAAAGCACGGCAGCGACCGGTGGTGAGCGGGCTGGAGGAATTGATCGGAAGTCTGGGCGAGGTGCTGGAAGACTTCGATGGCAAGGATGGTTGGGCGCTGGTGCACGGCGAAAACTGGCGCATCAGAAGCCGGCAGCCGTTGAGTCGGGGACAAAAGGTCAGGGTCGCGCGCATCGACGGGCTGATCTTTGATGTTGAACCCGAGGAGCAAGGCAATCATTAAATCGTTCGGTTTTCAGTTGCGATAACAATCAAGGAGAACGACATGAACTGGGATTTTAGTTTCGCAGGTTTGGTATTGATTCTCGCTTTGTTGGCATTCTCCAGCATACGCATTCTGCGCGAGTACGATCGCGGTGTGATATTTCAACTCGGGCGGTTTTGGAAGGTAAAGGGCCCGGGATTGGTGCTGGTGATTCCCGGCATCCAGCAGATGGTCAAAGTGGGTTTGCGCACGGTGGTCATGGATGTGCCCAGCCAGGACGTGATCTCGCGGGACAACGTTTCGGTCAAGGTAAATGCGGTGGTGTACTTTCGCGTTATCGATCCGCAGAAGGCGATCATCCAGGTGGAAAATTACCTTAACGCAACCAGCCAGCTGGCACAGACCACTTTGCGTTCGGTACTTGGAAAACATGAGCTGGACGACATGCTTGCAGAGCGTGAGCGTCTCAACATCGACATCCAGAAAGTACTGGATGCGCAGACAGATACCTGGGGGATCAAAGTCTCCAATGTGGAAATCAAGCATGTGGATATCGACGAGACCATGGTTCGCGCCATTGCCCGCCAGGCGGAGGCAGAACGGGAACGGCGCGCCAAGGTGATCCATGCCGAGGGCGAACTGCAGGCTTCAGAAAAACTTCTGCAGGCAGCCCAGGTTCTGGCGCAGGAGCCGCAGGCCATACAACTTCGTTATCTGGAAACACTGACGGTGATCGGCGCGGACAAAAACACGACTATCGTGTTTCCGATGCCGATTGACCTTATCAGACTATTTACGGACAAAGCCCTAGGCAACGCGTCCAGGGTCGAGAAGAAGTAATTGCGACGATTCAACGCCCCTGAAATTCAGCTAATATTGCCCGACTGGATCGGCTTGCCGATCTTTTCTGAAGCAGCTGCGCGCAATCCACCTCAAGCTTTAGCAACCAATGATGGCTAGAGGTAAATTATTGCCGGAATAATTGAGGCAGCGAGCACCAGCACCAACCATTCCAAATTACGTCGCGCGAGGAATCCGGTGAAGTGTAGAACCAGTATTGCGATGGCGATTACGTAATACAGTAGTAGCAACATGTGATAGCCCCCTGAAAAAAGCCATTGACGTATATGCGACAAATCATCTGGCAGACTGAAACAGCGTTACCACTCTGCATCCAATAAATCAACGCAACAACTTGCGGGTAGCATTATAAGGGGTGCCCCGAATTTTGTGTAAACGGAATTTTATCACCGCCGGGGCATACGATCTTCGAGCAGGTTAGTAAAATGATGTGCTGCAGTGTGCTACCAAAAGAAGTTACTTACCATGGTCTTCTGATTGATATAGCGCGCTGCAAGGTAATAACTGATAGCATAAAACCCATCCCGATGGAATTTCAGTTGGTATTCATGAAAAAGACAGTCAGAATTCTGCCAGGTAACATTTGATCACTCCAAGCCATCATGTCGCTTAGCCAATCCAAAACCGAAATAATCAATGTGCGAGAATTGAGTTACTGCATCCGGCATTGGGGATCGCCCGACGCGCCAAAACTTTTTTTTCTTCATGGCTGGATGGACTCATCCCCGACCTTTCAGTTTGTCGTCGACGCGCTCAAAAAGTCATGGCACGTCATTGCTCCGGACTGGCGCGGTTACGGTAAGTCAGAATGGCTGTCCAGGCCTTATTGGTTCCTGGATTACTATGCAGACCTTGATTGTCTGCTAGAGCATTTCTCAAAAGACAAGCCGGCACGAGTGGTTGGACATAGCATGGGGGCAAATATTGCCAGCACGTATGCAGGAATTCGTCCCGAACGCATTGCTCAGCTTGTGATGCTCGATTTTCTCGGCCTCAAGCCAGACAACGATGCCGAAGTTCCTGCCCTGATCGGAAACTGGCTTGATGCTATTCAGGACCAGCCGAAATCGCGAACGTATCCCGATTACGAATCGTTAGCCAACCGGTTGATGGCGGCCAATCCCCGCCTTGGCGAGAAGAAGGCAGCGTTTCTATCTCACGCAGCAAGCCGAATTCGTCCTGACGGTCAAATTGAGATGGCATGCGACCCCTGGCATAAAATTCCGTCGCCGGTTCCGTACCGAGTTGAGGATTCCAGGGCGGCCTGGCGGAAAATCAAGGCGCCTGTCTTGATGGTGGTTGCCGACAATGGATATATACACCAGCGTTTCAGCAATGACGCCGATGAATATCGCAGCCGCATTGAAAGCTTCTCCAACGTGCGCGTCGTAACCATATCGAATTCGGGCCACAACGTTCAGCACGACCAACCGGAGCAGGTGGCGTCGCTGCTTGAGGAATTTTTGTCCAGGGATTAGGCACAGTCCAGGGTATGTCCCTTTACCAATCGTTGTCCCATGCCAGGGATGTATATTTAACCAGGCTGGCGCGGAGACGCTGGCAGATGATTAACCTGCTTGAAGAGAAACAGCCTGAATTCCAGCGAGTAATACTGTGGCATACGAAAAATAAGTACGCGCTTTACAGCGCGTACTTATTGATTATTTGGCGAAGGGGGCAGTCGAACTATGCCATACAAGCCCATTACAATATAGCTTTCTGTTTTTATGTTTTTTTAGATACCCCCAAATATACCCCCAAATGTTTTTTCGGGTGTTCGCAGCGGGTGTGTTCAAATATCCATACTGCGGTTAGAGGCTAGGGGCCAGTATTAAAAAGAAACCTCGCCGGGCTATTTCTATCGGCGGCGGCTTGTTATATGCACCTACCTCAGGCATCAGCGGATAGCATTCCATATGAAGCTCGGGGTATCATTAGTCATGAACAAACCAACGGAAACGCCAATACTGGACAAACTCAAGTTGAATTTGCGCTAAAAGTCTATAGGACTTGCCGCGCACTCGCGCAAAATTGCATGGGGTGAATGATGGATACAAAAGAGGCAATCCACAGTGTAGGGGCAATATTAACCGCCTTCTTGAAATCTGACCTTCCCTCGGTTTTTCGTCTTCCAAGAGGTGGGTTTCATGCTACCAGTTTTTCCTGCTGTTGAGCTATGAGCCAGTCACTCAAGAACTGCATCGGTGATTTGTAGCCCAGCGTCGAGTGCAGC
>JAJZEQ010000247.1 GCA_021851345.1 Pseudomonadota bacterium | reverse complement strand
CCTGAAAAACTGCATCGAATGCCACGCAAGCCTGCGGGACAACAGCGTGACCGGCCGTGCCGACAGTTTCTGCGAAGGCTGTCACCGTTACGAGGCAGTCAAGATCGATTGTTTCGAATGCCACTCCAGCAAGCGCAGTTCCTCTTTGGTGCAAGGGGAGTCCAAATGAGCGATACGAATGAGATGAGCAACACGAGCGAGCAGCGCAGGCAGTTCCTGAAAACATCGGTCGGAGCGGCGGCAGTGGCCATTGCCCCGGGAATGCTGATGTTCGACATGGCGCATGGAAAGACCGAGGCTGTTTCGGGCAAAGTGCGCTGGGGCATGCTGATCAACACCGCGAACTGTGAAGACTGCGACGAATGCGTGAAAGCCTGCAACAAGGAGAATGGTTTGTCCGGCGGCTTGAGCCCGACCGACTCGCAATGGATACGCAAGGTCGAGCTCAAGGACATGCGCACCGAACGATCGCTTGCGCTACCGATGATGTGCCAGCATTGCGCGGAACCCCCGTGTGTCGATGTCTGTCCGACGGGTGCTTCATTCAAGCGGGCAGATGGCATCGTGCTGGTGGACAAGCATATCTGCATAGGCTGCCGCTACTGCATGATGGCCTGCCCCTACAAGGCACGCTCATTCGTGCACGAACCGCTGCACGACCAGAAGCCCGATGTACCGCGCGGCAAGGGTGTGGTGGAGAGCTGCACGATGTGTGTGCAACGCATCGATAAGGGCCTGCAACCCGCCTGTGCCGAGGCGTGCCCCAACAAGTCCATCCTGTTCGGCAATCTCAACGATCCGGGAAGCGAAATCTCAATTAAGATGCGCACGGAAGCTTCCACCCAGGTGCGTGCTGACCTTGGACTCGACACCGGTCTCCGTTATCAGGGGATATAAATGGCAAACCACTCTCCATTGCGGTTCAAGAACAGAATCTTCTATGCACTGGTTGCCGCCGGCGGCCTGGTCGTGCTGATGGGTTTGTATGCGGCGCATATGATGGAAGGGCATGGCCATATCATCACCGGCATGAACAACCAGATTGTCTGGGGAATGCCCCATGTGTTTGCCATTTTTCTGATTGTCTCGGCGTCCGGCGTCCTCAACGTTTCGTCCATCGGATCGGTATTTAACAAGCCGGCCTACAAGGCCAGGGCACCCTTGGCGGGCCTGCTTTCCATCGCAATGCTCGCTGGCGGGTTGACAGTATTGATGCTGGATCTGGGACGCCCGGACCGCATCATCGTGGCGATGACCCGCTTCAATCCCACTTCTGTCTTTGCCTGGAACATCTTTCTCTATTCGGGCATGTTCGCGGCAGTCGCGCTGTACCTGTGGACCATGATGGAAAAACGCATGAATCCGTGGTCCAAGCCTGCGGGTTTGCTGGTGTTTGTCTGGCGTTTCGTGCTGACGACCGGCACGGGTGTGATCTTTTCCTTTCTGGTTGCAAGGCAGGCGTACGGTACGGCGCTTTTGCCGCCGATGTTTATCGTGATGTCTTTCGCCTGGGGTATGGCGGTGTTCCATGTGGCGCAATCCTCCATCTATGAATGGAACGAAAAACTGCTGGATCCCTATGTCCAGAAACGCATGAAGAACCTGATGGGCGTCCTGGTGATTGCCGCGTTTTATTTTGTTGCGGCCTACCACCTGACAAACCTGTATTTCGCAAGACAAACCGGATTCGAACGTTTCATACTGCTCGATGGCGGGATTTATCCGTTGATATTCTGGATAGGCTACTTTCTGCTGGGGAACCTGCTGCCGCTGCTGCTGATTTATCATCCTGCGTTGGGTAAATCGAGGTCCATACTGTCCGCCTCATTGCTGATCATCCTGGGCGGGTTTTCCTTCCTGTATGTGTTCATCATCGGCGGCCAGGCATTTCCGTTGTCCATTTTTCCCGGCTATCAGGTTACCAGCAGTTTTGGTGATGGAGCCATAGGCCTGTACCAGCCGTCATTGCCTGAAATAATGCTGGGAATGGGCGGTGTGGGCATCGCTTTCCTGATTACAACCATCGGAGTTCGCGTGCTGGATTTCGTACCACACGAGTTGCCGAAATCAGCCTGAAACCTGAAATGAGCAGCCGATTACTGATTTCTGCGGCGCACAAGTCTTCCGGAAAAACGATGGTCAGCACAGGCTTGTGTGCAGCGCTCAGCAAACGCGGACACGCGGTCCAGTCGTTCAAGAAGGGTCCCGATTACATCGATCCGATGTGGCTCAGCCTGGCATCCGGACGCGCCTGCCGCAACCTTGATCTGTATTTGATGGAGCACGATGACATCACCGCCACTTTCGCGCGTCATAGTGCGGAAGTGAATCTGGTAGAAGGCAACAAGGGCTTGTATGACGGACTTGCGCTGGACGGCAGCAACAGCAACGCCGCCCTGGCGAAGTTGCTCGATTTGCCTGTGTTCCTGGTGATCGATGCGCGCGGCATGACACGCGGCATCGCGCCGCTGATACTCGGTTACCAGGCATTCGACCGCGACATCAATATCGCCGGTGTGATACTCAATAATCTGGGCGGCACCCGCCACGAGGCCAAATTGCGTGCGGTCATCGAGCACTATACGGATGTGCCGGTAGTCGGCGCGATCCATCACGACGAGCGGCTCAGCATTGTCGAACGGCATCTTGGCCTGATGCCCAGCAACGAGTCTTGTGGCGCCACGGAAAAAATCAAACAGATCGGCGACGCCATCGCTGAACAGGTCGATCTGGACAAACTGCTTGCGCTGTCGCAAAACGAGCCATTGAACGCTCCGCACCTTGCCAGGGTCAGTCCGCTGCAATGCGGCGACAGGGTGCGCGTAGGCATAGCGCGCGACCGGGCCTTCGGTTTTTATTATGCCGATGACCTTGATGCGCTGGAAGCGGCAGGGGCAAAGCTGGTGCCATTCGATACTTTAAATGATGCACGCCTGCCGGATATAGACGCACTTTATATCGGCGGCGGTTTCCCCGAGACTTGTGCCGCCGAACTGGAGGCAAACAGTTCATTGCGTGGCGAGATCAAGCAGGCAATCGAAAATGGCATGCCGGCTTATGCCGAATGCGGCGGGTTGATGTATCTGTCGCGCAGCATCGAATACCAGGGTCACAGCTACAGTATGGTCGGCGCCATCCCGGGCGACGTGAAGATGCACGACAAGCCCGTGGGTCGCGGTTACGTGCACCTGAAAGAGGACTTGGAGCACCCGTGGCCGCGTCCCAACGCACCTCTTCCAGAGAGAAGCCCCCTATCCAAGACCCCCTCGCTGTCGCTCTCCCCCACGCAAGCGGGGAGAGCGCAGCGAGGGGGGCGAAGCCGGGCGAACGAGAAAGACAACTCTTTAATTCTTGCGCATGAATTCCACTATTCCAGCCTGGTAAATCTGCCGCCGGACACCCGCTTTGCTTACCATGTCGAACGCGGCTACGGAATAAATGGTGAGCGGGACGGGCTCGTTCTGCACAACCTGCTGGCTTCCTACACCCACTTGCGCACCATCGGCAGTTGCTATTGGGCGACCCGCTTCGTCGCTTTCATCCGGCGAAAATTAGAACAGCGCAAGAATTTCGAAGCTACACATCCAACCAACGAACAACATGACACAGAAACTTTATCAGGCGGCTATCGCCGCCTTTGACCGGGCCAATGCCGAAGACCCGAACAAGGAAATGGCCGATGGCCAGGAGTATCCCAAAGAATTGCTCTACGCGCACAGGCTGAGCGAAATGTTGCAACGTTACGCACCCGGGGCTCATGAGGCAGTGAAGCTCGCGGTGCGCGCCCAGCACATTCAGCGCTGGAAGATCCCGCGCAGCAACTATCCCATGGACAGGAGCGGCTATCTGCAATGGCGTACCGGGCTGTACAAATTTCATGCCGAAACTGCCGGACGTCTCATGCAGGAATCAGGTTATGATGACGACATGGTGGCGCGCGTCAAGGCAATCGTCAGCAAGAAGGGTTTGAAGGTCAACTCCGAGACGCAGATGATGGAAGACGTGGTTGATCTGGTGTTCCTTGAAGATTACATCGTCGGCTTCGCTGCACAGCACCCGGAATACACCGAAGAAAAATGGATACAGATCATACGCAAGACCTGGCAGAAGATGTCCTCAGGTGCACATGAGTTCGCACTTGCAGGAAAAATAAAATTACCGGAAGCTTTGCAACCGTTGATCCTGAAAGCAATACAGAAATAATGGACTATCTACCTATATTTGCCGATATCCGCGGCAAACTTTGTCTCGTGGTCGGCGGGGGTGAAGTCGGAAAACGCAAGGCTGGCGTGCTGTTGGAGGCGGGAGCGAAAGTGCGTCTGGTCGCCCCTCAGATGGAGCCCGGACTTTCCGAGCTGGAGGGCGTCCAAGCTATCAACGCGCGTTTCGAGGCCCAGCACCTCGAAGGAGTTGCGCTGGTCATTGCGGCGACCAATGACCGCGGCGTCAACCGGCAAGTTTCGGAACTGGCGCGCTCGTGCAACATTCCGGTAAACGTGGTGGACGATCCGGAATTGTGCAGCTTCATCATGCCGGCCATCCTTGACCGTTCGCCTTTGATGGTGGCATTTTCCAGCGGGGGGGCATCTCCGGTTCTGACGCGCATGATGCGCGGCAAACTGGAGACCATGATCCCGCAAAACTACAGCCGCCTTGCGGCATTTGCCGAACGGTTTCGTGAACTGGTCAAGCAGCGCGTCACCAATCCGGCCAAGCGCCGGATTTTCTGGGAGAACGCACTGGAAGGCGTGGTCGCCGAGACAGTACTGGCCGGCGATGAAAACAGTGCGGCGGCCATGCTGGAACAGATGCTGGCAGACGAGGACAACATTCAGCACGGCGAAGTGTATCTGGTGGGTGCCGGGCCGGGCGATCCGGATTTGCTGACATTCCGCGCTTTGCGCCTGATGCAGAAAGCCGACGTGGTGGTCTATGACAATCTGGTGTCAAAGCCGATACTCGAAATGACGCGGCGCGATGCGACGCGCATCTATGTGGGAAAAAAACGCGACGACCATACCCTGCCGCAGGAAAAAATCAATGAACTGCTGGTGCGCCTGGCCAAAGAGGGAAAACGCGTGTTGCGCCTGAAAGGGGGGGACCCATTCATATTCGGTCGCGGCGGCGAGGAGATAGAGACGCTTGCCGAACATGGCATCCTGTTCCAGGTCGTGCCCGGCATCACCGCGGCTTCCGGCGTTTCCGCCTACGCGGGCATCCCGCTGACCCACCGTGACCATGCGCAGTCCTGCATATTCGTGACCGGCCACCTGAAAGACGGCAGCATGAAACTTGATTGGGATGCACTGGCCCGCCCCAGGCAGACTGTAGTGGTTTATATGGGCTTGCACGGTTTGGCAACACTATGCGGCGAACTGGTCGCGCACGGTTTGCCGGGCAATACACCGGTCGCGATCGTGCAACAAGGTACCACGCAAAATCAGCGCGTCGTCACCGGAACGCTGGCGACTCTGCCGGAAATTGCCCTGGCTGAAAAACTGCATGCACCTACCCTGATCATCGTTGGCGGCGTCGTCACGCTCCGGGAAAAACTGGCCTGGTTCAATCCAGGGTAGTTGAGTATTTGTAAAATCAAATGCGCGTACTTAAACAACCTTAAAGGAGGAGTACCATGAACAGGATGTTATTCAAAAGCATATTTTTGGCGATGGCATTACTGTTCGGCGTGCTCAACGCATACGCGGATGAAGTGCTCTTGAAGCCGTTCGTGCTTGCTTCCACGGGTGCGGGAACGGTTGCCGAAAAAACCGCTCAGGCTAAAGCGGCCTTGAATGCAGGCGGCTTTACCGTAGTCGGTGATTATTCCCCGTACCCTGACGCCGAGATTCTAATCGTGACCAACGATGAATTGAAAAAAAATGCGGCGGCTTCCGAACATGGAGGTTTCGGTGCGGTGCAAAGAGTGGCCATCACCAAGGCAAAGGACGCTGTGCAAGTCAGTTATACCAATCCTGTGTACATGGCGAATGCATACCGCATGCAGGGTGACTTGAGCAATGTGGCGGCGCAACTGGGCGCGGCCCTGGGAAAAGTGGAGGAGTTTGGTTCCAAGGATGGAATGTCAGCCAAGCAGGTGCGCAAATACCATTACATGTTCGGCATGGAATATTTCACCGATCTGGATGTGCTGGCTGAATATCCCAGCTACGAAGACGCGGTACAGGCGGTTGATGCCAAATTGACAACCAATAAAAACGGCCTCGCCAAGGTTTACCGTGTTGACATCCCGGGCAAGCAGGAAAGTGTGTTCGGTGTCGCGATGAAAGCTCCGACCGAATCGGAAAAATATATGGACGACAGGTTCATCATGAGCGAGATCGATTTCCATGATATCAAGTCAACCGCGCACCTGCCCTACGAGGTCCTGGTTGATGGCAACAAGGTTTATGCGATGTATGCGCGTTTTCGCATTGCAATCGACTTTCCCGACTTGAGCATGATGGGGAAGAACAGTTTCATGAACATCATGAAGACGCCCGATGCGATTCGTGATGCGTTGCAAAAGACAGTTCGGAAATAGCCGCGATAGAATTTATAACATGCAAACTGG
>JAJZEQ010000177.1 GCA_021851345.1 Pseudomonadota bacterium | reverse complement strand
GAAGACGACCTGGGCCAGACCTTCCGGCCCCTGCCCGATTTTAGCGACGCCCTGAAAGCCCTACGCAAAACCCTGGCATCGTTCCTGAAAAGCCAGCCGCAAACCGGCCCGCAAGCCGGCGTGTTGGAGGAGTTGGAGAAAGAAACCGACCTGTTCGAACAGGATGTCGAGCAATTCCGCAACGCTGCCCGGCAGGCCGCCCAACAATGGGACGCCGCGCCCGACACTAACGCCGCGCTGCTCAAGCTCACCCAAGCGTTCGAGCCCATCGCCGAACAAAGCCGCGACCTGATCAAACAGACCGACCTCATCTACAAACTCGCCACCCGCCTTATCGACACCTGCGAAAGCGAATGCCACGCCAAAGACAGCGACACCTGGGTGAGCCGCGACATCACCCGCGCCCGCAAGGCCGCGGACGAAGCGCGCGGTATCGCCGTCGAACAACTTAAGCAGGTGCGCTACTTCTGGAAACAGGCCCACTGGCTCACCGAACGCTTCCCCGAGGCCCAACTGCGCGACGTGGAAGGCCTGGTCAAACTGGTGGACCTCCAGGAGATCGAGGCCAACGACTGGAGCCTCACCCCCGGCCGCTACGTCGGCGTCGCCCCCGAGGAGGGGGACGAAGACTTCGACTTCGAGGAAACCCTGCGCGAAATCCATGTGGAACTGGAAGACCTCAACGCCGAGGCCGTTACCCTGGCCGCGACGATCAAAAGGAATTTTGAGGAGTTGGGGGTATGAGTTGGACGTCGCAGACATTGGGCCAGCTTGGTTACCTATCGCGCGGTCGTTCTCGGCACCGACCACGGGATGCAGTTCACCTCTATGGCGGACCGTATCCCTTTATCCAGACCGGTGACGTTAAACACGCCGGTCTTTATGTGAGGGACTATCAGCAGACGTACAGCGAAGCTGGTCTTCAGCAAAGCAGACTTTGGCCCGCTGGGACGCTTTGCATAACGATCGCCGCCAACATTGCCGATACCGCAATTCTCGGGATAGATGCGTGCTTTCCAGATAGCGTGATCGGTTTCATTCCCGATGAGAAAAAAGCAGATGCTCGATTCGTGAAGTATCTGTTCGATGCAACAATTCAGCAGCGTGTTAAGCAATTTACACAAGGCGCGGCTCAAGACAATCTTAGCCAAGAGAAACTACTTTCAATCGATTTTTCGGTCCCAAACGTGGACGAGCAGAAGAGGATCGCCTCCATCCTCTTCGCCTACGACGATCTGATCGAAAACAACCGCCGGCGCATTCAGTTGCTGGAACAGACCGCACGGCTGCTCTACAAGAAGTGGTTCGTACACCTCCGCTTCCCCGGTCACGAACATGCTAAAATCAAAGACGGCGTACCGGAGGGGTGGGAGAAGAAATCTTTTTCTGATATTGCAACGTTCCTGAATGGTTTTGCATTCAAGCCGTCACATCTGGGCGAGTTAGGGCTGCCAATCGTAAAAATCCCTGAGCTTCGTGATGGACCGACAGCAAAGACCCCGAGAAATACTGGTGATAGGGTTCCAGAAAAGTATCTCCTAGAATCCGGAGATATTCTTTTTTCCTGGTCAGGAACGCTGCTCGTAAACACTTGGAATCATGGTAAAGCACTTTTGAATCAGCACTTGTTTAAAGTCACGCCGGGAGCACCCAATCTCCGCTCGCTAGTTTATCTCTCCCTTAATAGTGCGCTTGCCGAATTTCAGAGCCAGACCGTTGGCTCAACCATGAAGCATATCCGAAAAGATGCGCTTGAGAAGGTTCTGGTTTTTGTTCCTAGTAAAGTTCTTCTTGATGAGTTTGAGTTTGTTGCCGCACCAGTGTTGGAGCAAGTGAGCATTCTACAAAAACAGAATTCTGGCTTGGCGAAAGTCCGCGACCTGCTTCTGCAGCGCCTGATGAACGGCAACTTGGTAATATAGGCGGATCATGCACACTTCCGTTTACAGCAAATCACACGATGCTACCAGTTGGAACGGGGTGCAACTTGTCGATGGAAGCGAGTTTGATGCCTTCATGGAGGGTGAAGTTGCTTCACGTCTGTATGATAAGGCTGGCAAGGCAGACTTCACTTCATATCTGAATAGCCTTGCATCCACCGGGTTCGCACAAGACAGCCTTCAGGCCATACTGGAAGCGGAGCATCCGGAAGAGCGCGACTGGGCGGTGGGGGAAGCATTAGCCGAGGCTTGGCTGAGCCGAGAGCATGGCGTGGTCTGGCCGTGGAATATGGAACGCGATAAACGCACACCACAAGCGAGTCTCCCTGGTGCTGATTTGGTGGGGTTCGTGACCCAAGGCGGCGAAACGCGCTTGGCGCTGGGCGAAGTCAAATGTTCTTCCGATCGCAATACCCCGCCAAACGTCATGACAGGGAGAAATGGCATGACTCGTCAGCTAGAAAATCTAGCTACGGATATCGGATTGTTATATACGCTAATTCGATGGTTGCAGCCGCGCTGCCGTGGCAACAGCGCCGAACAGCACTTTAATGCGGCGATCAGCTTACTGTTTCAGTCGGGTAACAAGGCAATGACACTGTTTGGGGTGTTAGTGCGTGATACCCAGCCTGACGAGCGGGATCTCCGTAGCCGTGGTCAGCACTTGGGAGCAATCGTCAAGATGCCCGCAGGGTGTCACTTGCTGGCGCTCTATCTTCCTTGTTCGATTGCCAGTCTTCCTGGTCGTGTTCAAGGTGGTGTGTCATGAGCCACTGGATGCTTGAGTCCCTCGGTGAAATGCGCGGCAAGGCCTTGCATGAGGCGGCGCGCGTCCAAGTTTTGAGTGCACTTGCTAGCTTTCCGCATGAAACGGATTACGTACTGATTGAGCGTGTCGCTCAGACCATGGAAACCGTGGTCATGGACTTGCTGCCACGTCCTGACGTGGAGAACGAACAATTACATACGCTACGACAATGTGCCGCCGAGGCCTATCGCCTCTATCGCGTGTTACCTGAACAAAAAACCAAGCTGGGTGAAGCCGAGTTGCGCTTGCGCCAGAGTGCATTGGCTGTGCTGGGCGATCTTGGCGCTGATGCGGCCCGTAACCTGCGTGAACGACCATGGCCATCCTTGGAGCTTGAGTCAGACGACTGGGGGATACGCACTTTGAGCACGATCATCGACATCTGGCTGCGGCTGATTCGCAAGCAGGGATGGGATGATCGCGACGTAGTCCTAGAGCGCATAAAAATGTTGCGCCAGACACAGGAAACCTTTGAGTCAAGCTACCTCAAGAGCGTTGAAAGTCATGGGGCCAAGGCTGCAGCATTGGAATTGATGGTTCTTTACCACTTGGCAAAAGCGGCGGAAATACTTGCCCTCTATGTCACTGACGGAGTGGTCGACGGAAGTTTTCAGATTAACAATCTGTTGGACATGCACTTCGATCGCGCCGTAGCAGTATGTGAGCGCGGCACGTCTTTTTCGTTGGAACCCCTCACCCGTTTGTTGGCGGCAACAGCGCGACAGCTGGCCGACAATGCCATCTGGACAGTCACCCGAGCCGTCAATTCACGCGTTACCAAATTCGTCCGTAGCCTTGTGGATCGAGGAAGAGGTGACAAGGCGTTGTTTGATGTCTTGCCGCCTCAGCGACGTGCATTGGCAGAGCAGGGTTTGCTTGGTTCCAGTCGGCGTGCAGTGGTGGTGAGCCTGCCGACCTCTAGCGGCAAGACGTTGATTGCCCAGTTCCGCATTCTTCAAGCGTTGAACCAATTCGATCATGAGCGGGGCTGGGTGGCCTATCTTGCGCCTACTCGCACCTTGGTTCGTCAGGTTGCACGACGCCTCCGGCATGATTTTGAACCCCTTGGCGTGTTGGTAGAACAAGTCAGCCCCGCGCTTGAAGTCGATGGTGTGGAAGCAGAACTGCTTCGCGAAAAGGGCGAAAACCGCGAGTTCCGTATTCTCGTAACTACGCCCGAAAAGCTTGATCTCATGTTGCGTCAGGATTGGGAAGAAAAGATTGGTCGCCCCCTCACGCTTGTGGTGGTTGATGAGGCTCATAACATTCAGGAAGGAGCGAGAGGTCTCAAGCTGGAACTGTTGCTGGCAACGATCAATGTCGAGTGCCGGATGGCTCAGTTTCTGCTGTTGACCCCGTTCATTAGCAATGCCCGTGAGGTGGCGCGCTGGCTTGGGGATGCCAGTTCAGACGACATCAGCTTGGCAATGGATTGGCAGCCGAATGATCGAGTCATCGGTGTCGTGGCGCCCGTAAAAGGACCTCTTCTTAAAGGATCCGATCTCGACTATCAGCTCAACCTGGAGACGGTACATACCACACGCGCCACATTGGCAATTGATGAGCTTATACCGCTTAGGAAAGATCCGAACTGCAATAAGACTTTCAGTCAGATATCAAAGCAATCTGAAGTAGCGGTAGCGACAGCGCAGCAGCTTAAGAGCCGCGGTCCGGTGATTGTCATGCACGCCAGACCAGACTGGGTCTTGTCACTTGCCACGATGCTGAAGAGTGATGCGAATCGTCGTCCAGTGCTTTCAGAGCAGGTGAAATTGGTTCAGGAATTTCTTGCACTTGAGATGGGGCAAGATTTCCCGCTGATCGATTTGCTCGCCTATGGGGTTGGTGTTCACCACGCAGGTTTGTCTGACGATACCCGTGCGTTGATGGAATGGTTGTTTGAGAACGAAAAGTTGGACTTCCTAGTGGCGACGACGACGATTGCCCAAGGTGTCAACTTCCCCGTTTCAGGTGTTGTTATGGCATCGCACCAATATCCATTCAAAACGGGAACAAATGACATGCCTTCCGCAGATTTCTGGAATATTGCCGGTCGTGCGGGGCGCGTAGATCAGGGCAGCGTTGGTGTGGTTGCGCTAGCTGCGGCTGATGACGCCAAAGCCAGCAAGCTTAGAGAGTTCATTCATAAACAAACCGGCGAACTTAACTCGGCCTTGATTCGCCTTGTCACGGATGCTGGGGATTTTTTAGATAACCTTGAGCTTATCGTCTATCAAAAACCTGAGTGGTCAGCTTTTGTTCAGTATTTGGCGCATACGTACCGTCAGATGGGCCAGCCTCAGGCTTTCGCCGACCAGATTGAGCAGGTTTTGCGCGGTACGTTCGGGTTTGGCAAGCTCAGAGCTTCCAATCCAAATCAGGCCAATCGGTTGCTTAATAGTATCCGCACCTATGCGGATTATTTGAGCCAACCACGGCAGCCTTTGAAGCTAGTGGACAGCACCGGTTTCTCATTACAGAGCATCAAGACGGCAATGATCGCGGCTGGACAAGAAGGCATTGGAAAAGATGCTTGGAATGCCCAAACATTGTTTGGCCGAGAAAGCGATACCCTGGAGAAAATGATGGGCGTATTGCTAAAAGTCCCTGAACTCAGGGATAACCTTGCAGAAGTGACCGGCAATGAAGGTCCGAATGGCGACAAGTTGGCCTTGATTATCAAAGACTGGGTGAGTGGCTGTTCTCTACCGGATATTGCCCAGCGACATTTCTCCAAAGAGGGGCGTGATGCCACGGATGCGCTAACCGCTTGCGGGCAAAATCTCTTCGGTAAATTGACGCAAACAGCGGCTTGGGGCTTGGGGGCGTTGCTGTCGATCACCGGTGGTGACATTCCTGAAGACGAGCGGCAGCTGTTGAACAACCTGGCTTCACGGGTTTACTACGGGGTGTCTGACGAAAACGCCATCGCATTACGTTTGTTGGGTATCCCCCGAATGGCAGCGGAGCCCCTGGCTTCACATATGTTGAGTGCTGGTCACCACTCATTGTCTGAAGTTCGTGATGTACTCCGCAGTTCGGATGCGGCTTTTTGGACAGGCGCGCTTGGAACGGATAGGGGGCAAGTCTATCGAAAAGTATGGCGTGTTCTGGAGGGGTTGGATTAATTAATGTGTACCTATTCCGAAGACACTCTCGTCCGGCAGATCACCGTCGACTACCTGGTGGAGCGGTTCGTCTGGCGGTCGGTGTTGGCCTATAACGACGAGCACTTCGGGCTGGATAGCGTTTGGGACGGCGGTACAGTAAGGATGTGCCATGAATGACATCGTGATTTTTGAGGTTGATAGCCAGCAGGTGGAAGTGCGGCTGGAAGGCGAAACACTCTGGCTGAGCCTTCAGCAGTTGGCTGGTCTCTTTGGCCGGGATAAGTCGGTCGTTTCCCGCCACTTGAAAAATATATTCGATGCCAAGGAGTTACAGCGTGAGGCAGTTGTTGCAAAAAATGCAACAACTGCCGCTGATGGAAAAATCTATCAGGTCGAGTTTTTCAACCTGGACGCCATCATCTCGGTTGGCTACCGGGTGAACTCTACCCAAGCCACCCGCTTTCGTCAGTGGGCCACGCGAGTGCTGCGCGAGCATCTGACCCAAGGATTCAGCATAAATGAATATCGGCTGGCCCAGCGGGGACTGGTCGAGTTGGAGCAGGCGGTGGACCTGTTGAGTAAGACCCTGACTCGGCAGGAATTAGTGACTGACATCGGCCGGGAAGTAGTCGACCTGATTCTAGGCTATGCCAAAACCTGGCGCCTGCTGCTGGACTACGACGAGGACAAGCTCGGTGTACCCGTCGGTGCGCAGCCTGCTCGTGGGGTCTTGGGTTTTGAGGA
>JAJZEQ010000015.1 GCA_021851345.1 Pseudomonadota bacterium | reverse complement strand
GGCGGCTGTTTTGCCCGGCAGGTCAACGTCGCGCTGGCTGTCGACCAATATCTGATTGAGAAAAGCGCCTCCCGCATTGGTATTGATCTCGATCAGGTGCACGCCCTGATCGTCGAGATGAAAGTCATAGCCGAAGAACACGCCCTTGGCGATCGGACGGATCGCATCGCTCTTCGCCTGCCACCCGGCAAGTGCCACCACTTTTTCCACTGCCGAAATCACCTCGTACATCTTGCGCAACTGAGTAGGTGAAATGAACACAGGCACAGTGGCAAACAGGTACGGGCAGCGCTGTTTCACCAGTTCATGCCACGTCCTGCCCTGCGCCTGCATGGCCTGCAGCAAAGCAGCCTGGTCCAGTCTGGCTGCATCGCAATCCGCATTGAGTCGATCTGCCTCGTCCACTACAACCCCAGCATCTTTTGTTTCAGGTCCGGTTGGGCGGGTTTGTCGCCCAGCCATATCTTGAACAGCGCGCGATTGAACACCTCACCGGGAATACTGCCTTTCAGCGCCCCGTTCACAATGAACCGTGTGCCGCGCTCAGGAAGATAATCCAGTGCCACCACATCGCCCTCCCTGACTTCTCCCACTGCATGAAAAATCACCGCCAGTTCCCTGAGCTGAGGCTCCAATGCCTGCATCTCGGCGGGAGTATGGTTCGCGGTCATCGCCTCGCTGAACGCATTCAGCATTTCATCGTAGCTCAATTCGCGCAGGATATGCAATTCGATTCTCTTCTCGCCGGGTTGATCCAGCGCGACCTCCGCCACATGGGTCTTCTCGCCCAGATACAGCGCCGCGACATACACCCTGAAGAAAAATTTGGTGCGCAATCCCGCGCCGTTCAGCACCAGATCGCGGCTGCCGAGATGGATGCTGTCCGCCAGCTTCACGCCGGATACTTCCATAGCACCGGCGTTCCAGCTCAGCAGCACACAGCAGACCAGCAACAATATCTTTTTCATTTTCGTTTCTTCATGCGTACGTAGGAAAGACTATCGAACAGCGCACATCCGTTCGTGGTGATGCTTCGTCATGCTCAGCACAGGGTACGCAGAGCGTATCGAACCATGACGGATGTGTAGAAGCAGATTCATATAGACGTTCACCCTTCGATACCTCAGGACGAACGTCCGTATGACTACAAAGCCTCAAATATCCCTGCCGCCCCCATCCCCGTCCCGATACACATCGTCACCATGCCGTATTTTAGCTTGCGCCGGCGCAAACCGTGCAGCAAGGTCGCGGTGCGGATCGCGCCGGTCGCGCCCAGCGGATGGCCGAGCGCGATCGCGCCGCCCAGCGGATTGACGATCTTCGGGTCGAGGCCGACATCGTGGATCACCGCCAGCGACTGCGCGGCAAAGGCCTCGTTGAGCTCTATCCAGCCGATGTCGTCGAGCTTCAGCCCGACCTGTTTCAGCACGCGCGGGATCGCTTCCTTGGGGCCGATGCCCATGATCTCCGGCGGCACGCCGGCCACCGTGTAGCCGACAAAGCGGCCTATCGGCGTCAGGTTGTAGCGTTTCAGCGCGGCCTCGGAGCACAGCAGCACCGCGCCAGCGCCGTCGGACATCTGCGAACTGTTGCCCGCCGTGACCGAGCCGCGTTGCGCAAACACTGTCTTCAGTTTCGCCAGCGCTGCCAGCGAGGTATCGGCGCGCGGCCCCTCGTCCTGCGTCGCGTCGCGCTTCGCGATGCGCACCTCGCGGCTCGCCAGGTCGGCAGAGTGTTCGGCTATCCCGTACGGCGTGATCTCGTCCCTGAACTCGCCATTGTTGATCGCGGCGATGGCACGTTCGTGGCTCTGCAGCGCGAACGCATCCTGCGCCTCGCGCGATACTTTCCAGCGCTCTGCGACCTTTTCCGCGGTGATGCCCATGCCGAATGCGATGCCGAGATTCTCGTCGTGCGCGAATATCTCCGGGTTGAACGCGACCTTGTTGCCCATCATCGGCACCATGCTCATGCTCTCGGTGCCCGCCGCGATCATCACGTCCGCTTCACCCAGACGGATGCGGTCCGCCGCCATCGCCACCGCCTGCAGGCCGGATGAGCAGAACCGGTTTACCGTCACGCCCGGCACGCCCACCGGCAGCCCCGCCAGCAGCAAGCCGATGCGCGCCACGTTCATGCCCTGCTCCGCCTCCGGCATCGCGCAGCCGACGATCACGTCGGCGATCTGGGACGGGTCGAGCGACGGCGCCTGCGCCAGCACGCTCCTCAGCACATGCGCCAGCAGGTCGTCCGGGCGGGTGTTGCGGAACATCCCGCGGGGCGCCTTGCCGACCGGCGTGCGTGTCGCGGCAACGATGTAGGCTTCCTGTATCTGTTTGTTCATGATATTAACCTCTCGTATGTGTGTGGTTCTCTTACAGCTCCCAGAATCAATTCAGCAGCACCGCATAGGACGCAGAGATCTCCGGGTTCTCGTCCGCATTCACTTTGGCGAGCTCGAACTTCCCGCCATACTCATCGGCCAGCTTTTCCAGGATGGGCCTGAGCACCTTGCACGGCGCACACCACGGCACCCAGAAATCGATCACCACCGGCTGTTTGAACAAAGCCTCAACCACCTGTTTTTCGAAATCAGCCAGATTCACATCCTGCGCATTCATTTCCTGCACCTCTTTCATTTCCTTCCTTGCTGTTGCCCGCCGCCGATTTCAGCGGAACCTGCAGATCCTATCCTCCCTGCGTCATACTGTTCCTGGGCATGATCATTAAAGGGATCCCCTGATAACCCGGTCTCGGTTGAGGGTGCCTCAACAGATACTCTTTAGTCAATTTCTTCCCTGCAAGCGTACTGGCCAGATTCAGGGAATTGATACTGAGCGCCACTTCAAATGCCTTGATTCCATTCTTGTCAGACAGTCCGGGGTTGGCTCCGTGTTGCATCAGCAACTTTGCGATCTCTGTGCGGACGGGCGGATCGCCATAACCACTGCGGGCCAGCGTAAGCAGTGGGGTATCGCCTTGCGCGTTCTTCCCGTTGACGTCAGCAGGGTGATTCAGCAGCAAAGTCACCATCTCAAGATCGCCCAATTTTGCCGCTTCGTGAAGTGCGCCATTGGGCGCCAGCGGAGGCGGATCGACTTTTGCGCCCGCATCCAGCAGCAATTTTGCGGATTCGATCGAACGCTGATCGACAGCAGCCACCAGAGGCGTGTTGCCGGATTCGTCCGCCAGATTCGGATCGGCCTTGCTGTCCAGCAACAACTTCAATTCTGCCGGCCACCTTGCCGCCGCGATCAACGGAGTGCACCTTTTGCCCGTTATATTCACGTTGGCCCCTAGGCTGACAAGATTTTTCACCATATCCGCATTGCCTTGCTGGGCGGCAGAGCACAGCAACGGCTGTCCAGAGGCAAGCGAAGAATTGATATCGGCCCCGCTTTTGATGAACTTGCTCGCCAGGGTGGATATCCTAGAGAAGTCCCTGTTATTGCCAAACTGTATAAGCCTGGATAGAACCGTCTCTCCGCCCTGGTTGACCACCTTGGCATCTGCGCCATGCGAAAGCAGCAGATCGATAGCCTCATCCTTGCAGCCTGTTGCAGAACACACGGCGCCTGCAGCCAGCAACAATGGCGTGTTCCCATAATTATCTGCCGAATTGACCGAAGCACCGGCAGATATCAACGCCTGCATCTCTTCGGTGGAACCCGATTTGGCAGCTTCCATCAGCGGGGTCTGGCCAGATTTTGTTTCGGCATTGACATCTGCGCCCTTCGACAACAGCAACGCCGTCAGATTGTTCTTGCGGCTCCTCAACAGGCAATGAAGCACGGTCGTACCGTCTGCTCCCTGCACCTTTGCCGACATCCCGCTTTTCAGGAACAGCAGAACCGCAACATCATCGCCACGGCATGCTTGTTCGATGAAACTGGCTTCGGAATAAGTGACGCCCGCGGCATCAAGCGTACTTCTTGCCTCGTGCCTTGACCACGCACCATATCCAAACCAGGCGCTTCCCGCAATCGCCAGCAACACCGCGCTGACGGACAGCAACATCACCAATTTATGCATGCTTGATTCCATATATTCTGCCTCGGGTGGATTTTCAGGGATTGATATTGTTGTATTTTCCTAAATCAGATGCTTGCCATCGAACACCGTCGTTTCCAGCGCAAAGGTGTCCACGCCCTCCACGCAACCGAGGTTCACCACGTATTGCCCCGGCCACCGGGTCGCCTCGCTGTAGGTGTGGATGCCGCAGTGCGCGCAGAAATAGTGTTTCGTCTGCTTCTTGCCAAACTGGTAAGAATTCAGCGCGCCTTCCTGCGCGTCAATCTTGAACTTATCTCCCGGCACCAGACTCACCATGACACCGCGCTTGGCACAGAACGAGCAGTTGCAGCGTATCCCCTTGGCAATCGGTTCGGCCTCGAACGAGAAGTGGATCGCGCCGCAGTGGCAACTGCCTTTGAAAGATTGCATTACCATACGGCCCAACCAAGATCACATAGCATCACACCGATGCATTGAACAGCCAACTCCGCATCTTGCGCACGAATTGGACGAAGATAATCGCGCTTCTCTTGCTCAGCATGCTTGCTGCGGGAATGCAGCCGCTGTGGAATTTCAGCCGCACATCTAACAATACGCTGTCCATTCTTACCATTCTGCTTATCAAGCAAATCCGTTAGCGTTCCCAAGTCTTTGCCATTTGCATCTTCAACTCCTACACCTTGCAGATACAAACTGAGAATTGCTGTTGCTGCCTCGCGCGCACGGTCCACAACTGACTCCGCACCTGCTCGATAAGCATCATCAAGCAAGCATTCTATTTTGTCCTTGAGCAACGCAGTATCACCAGGCACAGAAGTCCAATCAATGTCTGGCAAAACCCCTAAACTTCTTCTCGCTTTAAGTGTTACCACCACTTCTTTTGTGTAGATCAATTCCTTGTTGACAACCGTCCATAAACCGAATGCATCAGAAGTCCCCATAATAACCAACTGTTGTTCTGCTACAGACGATGAAACAATATCCGATGGGGTGCACGATTGAAATGTATAAGTATCAGCTTTCTTTCCAGGATAATTTGCCCCCATAGTTGGATCAGCCATTAGGACCCATTGCTGGGGCTGTGATGGCGATCTTTTATAAAATCGCCCACGCCGAATTCGGGTTACAGGATCGAAAGTATCCTCTCTAAACAGATATTCGGGGAGATCAGAGCTGTCGAAATTTCCCGGGAGAATTTGTGATGCAGTAGCTGATACAAATTTAGCTGGTGTTAACAAGGGTAAAGGCCACACCACATAACCGTGCGTGACCCTACCTTGGTAAACCATCCCACTAAACTGATCAATACCTAGATACATTATTACTATCCCACCTTAAGCTAATCTTTGGCTTGAAATCCAATTATTAAAAAAATGAATGCAATAACTCGCCATCAATTCCGCAACGGCCTACCATTCTTCAGCATGTACTCCACCCGCGCCCTGGTCTTGTCCGTCGCGAGCAGTTCCATGAAGTTCTTGCGTTCGAGATCGAGCAGCCATTGTTCGTCCACCATGCTGCCCGCTTCGACGTCGCCGCCGCACATCGTCTCGGCGATGCGGCAGCCGATGTCGTAGTCGTGCTCGGAAATGAAGCCGCCTTCCAGCATGTTGACCATCGCGGCCTTCAGCGTCGCGATGCCGGGGCGTCCGGCGACCGGAATCTGGCGCGGCTGCAACGGCGGGCGGTAGGCGGTTGCGGTCAGGGCTCTCGCTTCTTCCTTGGCGACATGCAGCAGCTCGTGCTGGTTCAGCACGATGCGGTCCGATTGTTTCAAATAACCCATCTCGCGCGCCATTTCGGCGCTCTTCGCGACTTCGCCCATCGCGATCTGCTGGAAGTAGCGTTTCAGGTGCGGGAAGATGTCGCCGCCTCGGGCTTCCATCGCCGCGCGCAGCGCCATCTCCTTGCAGCCGCCGCCGGCGGGCAACACGCCGACACCGACTTCGACCAGGCCGATGTAGCTTTCCAGCGCTGCGACGATGCGCGTGCAGTGGATAGAAAATTCACAGCCGCCGCCAAGCGCGAGGCCGTAAACCGCCGCGATCGTGGGCACCTGCGCGTATCTGAGGCGCTGCGATACCTGCTGGAACTTGGCGACTACATCCTCCACACGAGCCACGTTGCCCGCTGCGGCGTTGACGATCTCGCCGAGTCCGCCGCCGCCCGCGATGGTGTATTTCACGCGGTTCGCCGCGCCCTTGAATTTGTCGAGCAAGCCGGCAGGCGCGGCTGCGGATTCCTGCACGCCCTGCATCAGTTGCAGCAGGTGCGCGCCGGCCGAGAACGGCGCCTCGGTCTGCCAAATGATCAGCGCCCTGAAATGCGCCTCGGCTTCGGCGATGCCGCGCAACATGCCGTCCAGCACGTCGTTGCTGATCGCGTGCATCTTGGACTTGAAGCTGAGTATCGCGATGCCGTCGCCGCTGTGCCACATGCGGATGTCATCGGTCTCGAACACAGTCTCGCCGTATTGCACCGGTTCGCCGAGCAGGCGGTCGGGGAACAGCTGGCGGCGATAGACGGGAAGCGTGGAGCGGGGCTGATAGTGTGCAGCTTTGTTCGACGTGAGTTCCCCCACCCCCCGCCCCCCCCCCCGCGGGGGAG